>DNSH01000089.1 GCA_003499715.1 Candidatus Mesolinea sp.
GATTGACGCTAAAAAACGAACGTGATTCGGAGCTGGGAGAGGGCAGGGTGAGGGCAGATTGAAATTCTTAACTTTGAAAAATTTGGATGTAATCGATTAACCAATGTTTTTCAACACCCTCACGAATAGATTACTTTAAGTAATATTTATTAGAAGAGATGATTTACTGCCCGAGATCCAAGATTATCCCTGGGATATGAAACCCAGCAAGCTTAACTCGAATAAATGTTTGCTGGGTATAATGTTAATTGCTTTGAAACAACGATTCAGGCTTAGCTTGACTCTTTAGAAATGACAATTTTTAAACTAGAGAGTTACTCAAGCGTTTAGTTTTATTGGAAAAACCAGGACAAAACCGATGAGTGAGATTCCAGTGAAATCTTCCCCTTCAAAGATTTCACATCGAAAGAGATATCAGCAGATCCTTTCAACTTTCATTAAGCATGGTTTTGGTTATGCCTTAGCCAAGCTACAACTGAAGCGCTCCTTCTTTCCTATTCCTCCAGAGGAAACCCCCAAAACCGAAGAAGATTTAAAATCTCGTGCAGTCCATTTTCGTTTAGCTTTAGAGGAGCTTGGTCCCACTTTTATTAAAGTCGGACAGATTCTTTCTACACGTCCGGATTTGCTTCCCCCAGAGTTTATTCAGGAATTAACCAAATTAGAAGATTCCGTTCGTCCTGAGAGCTGGGAAGTGATTCATGCTGTCCTCATCGAAGAGATAGGTGAAGAACTTGAGCAGGTATTTCCCGAAATCAATCCGATTCCGCTTGCTTCTGCCTCTTTAGGGCAAGTGCATTCTGCTCGCCTAAAGAATGGCAGAAGCATTGTTATTAAAATACAACGGCCAAACATCGAAAGCATCATCGAAGTAGATCTCTCCATTTTAGGAGATTTAGCTAGTTTGGCAGAACGGACCCCGTGGGGTGAGCGCAACCACCCGGTTGAGATAATCGATGCTTTCGCTCATACCTTACGTAACGAACTTGATTACTACCGCGAAGGTCGCAATGCTGACCGTTTTCGCGAGAATTTCACCGGTGATGAGCGCATTTACATCCCCACGATTTATTGGGAACATACAACCCGCCGTGTTTTAGTGATGGAAGAATTGCACGGTATCAAAATTACTGATATTGCTGCCATTAAAGAAGCGGGAATCAACCGTAAAAAAGTAGCTCATAACGCAGTCTCAATGATTGTCAAGGAAATCCTCGAGGATGGCTTTTATCATGCTGACCCCCATGGAGGCAATTTTTTTGTTCTCCAGGATGGTTCAATTGGTGTAATGGATTTTGGTATGGTGGGCGAGTTAACCTCACGGGACCGCCAAAGCCTTACACGTTTGTACATCAATGCTATTGCCATGGATGCCGAAGGTATCGTAGATGAACTCTTTCGGATGAATGCTGTGCCTCCAGATGTAGATAGAGAGGGCTTAGAACGGGACATGGAACACATGCTGCAGAAATATGCCGGTTTGCCGCTCAAGGAAATGCGTTTTCAGAACATCTTGCAGGATTTCACCAAGCTCGTTACCCGCTATAGCCTTACGCTTTCACCTGATTTCTGGCTGCTTGGTAAAACTTTAGGGATGATGGAAGGCATTGGGTTGCTTCTCTATCCGGATTTAGACATCTTTGCAATTTCTGAACCCATAGTGCGCAAATTGCGCAGAGAGATGCTCTTGCCTAAAAAAGAATGGATGCGATATTTCGTGCGCCAATCGATGGATTGGGAAGAGGTGGCTAGGTTACTTCCCCGTACAACCCGACGACTAGTTGAACGCATTGACCAGAATAAGCCTTTGGATATAAACCTGATTGGACGAGATAAAGAAAAAAAGGAAGTTGTTCACGGTCTCAACCAGCTTTCCTTCAGTATCCTCATCGCTAGCCTTGTACTTGCCATAGCTATGCTGCTGCCCATCGCACTGAGCAATGCCTTAGTCTTTATCCCAATCGGGATTTGTGTGATTGGCATCCTTGCAATTTTTGTTTGGTTAGCCTTATCCTCTTTTAGAAATCGATAAGAAAACAACTCGATCACCTGCGGGCATAGAATAATTACCCGAAAATCCCATTATTTCCATACTTAAGCGTCCTGAAAATAGGATTAGCGTTTAAAATAAAGGAAATTTTTATCGTCATGAGGCGCCATGTTTTCTCCAGCTAAACCTGTATTTGATCCAGTTGCTAACCCTAAAGCGATTGTTTTAGCCGGTCCAATGCGTTTTACCATGCTGAAAAGCCGGCTCATCCGTATTGAATTTTCCCCTGAACAAAGTTTTGAGGACCGCCCTAGCCAAGTGTTTTGGTATCGCAACCAACCCGTACCCGAATTCCAAACCTACGAGAAAGACGGCAAATTAATCATCGAGACAGCGGATTTAGAGCTTACCTACCGCTTAGGTGAGCCGCCGATTGCGCGGTTCATACAAATTCGGCTCAAAACGAATGGCGTTACTTGGAAGTATGGCGATCGCGACCAAACTAACCTGCGCGGTACCGCCCGCACACTCGACCGCGCCAACGGGCGCATTCCCTTAGAAAAAGGCTTAGTTTCCCGCTCTGGCTGGAGTCTAATCGATGACAGCAATTCCCTCATTTTCACCAGTGAAGCAACCCTTGAGCCGCGCGGGACTGACCCAGATGCGCGGGATTGGTACTTTTTCGGCTATGGACATGACTATTTGGCTGCTATCCAGGACTTTCAGGATATTTCTGGCAAGCCTGGACTCATTCCCCGTTGGGCTTTAGGGAACTGGTGGAGCCGTTATTGGGCGTATACCCAAGAGGAATTGACCGAACTTATATTGGAATTCAAACGCCAAGAAATCCCACTTTCTGTCTGCATCATCGATATGGATTGGCATATTACAAATACAGGCAACAGCTGTTCTGGTTGGACAGGTTACACTTGGAATAAGCAACTCTTTCCAGATCCAAAACAGTTCTTACAATTCTTACATCAAAATGCGCTGAAAACAGCACTTAATTTGCATCCCGCTGAGGGAATTCATCCTCACGAAGAAAGTTACCCACAAATGGCAGAAGCATTGGGTATTGACCCTGCCAGCAATACTCCTGTTCCCTTTGATCTCACTTCGGAAACATTCCGCCGAGCTTACTTTGAAATATTGCATCACCCTTTAGAAGCCCAAGGCGTTGATTTCTGGTGGATCGATTGGCAGCAAGGCACACGCAGTAAAATTACTGGCTTAGACCCGCTTTTTATGCTAAACCATTTACACTATTATGATTTGGGCAAAACACCAGAAAAGCGCCCCTTTATTTTCTCTCGCTGGCCTGGGTTAGGTGGGCAGCGATACCCCATCGGTTTTTCTGGGGATACGATTGTCTCGTGGGAATCCCTTGCCTTCCAACCAGAGTTCACCGCAACAGCTGCAAACGTAGCCTTTGGTTGGTGGAGCCATGATATTGGCGGGCACTTTGAAGGCATCGAAGAAGCTGAGTTATACCTCCGCTGGGTACAGTTAGGCGTGTTCAGTCCTATTTTGCGCTTGCATTCGACCAATAACCCTTACTGCGAACGCCGTCCTTGGGGTTATGGATTGGATACGCTCGAAATTGTGCGCCGGGCTATGCAGCTGCGCCGCCAATTGATTCCTTTGCTCTATTCTGCCAATTATCACAACGCGACTACTGGTGAGCCTATGATTTTGCCGCTCTATTACGGTTGGCCAGAAAACCCAGAGGCTTATCAATGCCCACAAGAATATCTCTTTTGCCAGCAGCTCCTCGCCGCACCCATTACCCATAAGACTGATCCTGATACGCGCCTTGCCCGCCAGGTCGTCTGGCTTCCTTCTGGTGATTGGTATGATTTCTTTACCGGTGAATACTTCGAAGGCAATGCGTGGTATCCGTTATATTGTACAAAGGAACAAATTCCTGTTTTTGCCAAAGCCGGTGCGATTATTCCGTTAGATGCAGAAAAAATTGCCAACGGTACAGCATTACCCCAAGAAATTATCCTCAAAATCTTTGCTGGTGCTGATAATACCTTCAGACTGTACGAAGATGATGGGAAGAGCCAAGCCTACCTGCAAGGTGAATTTAATGAAACTGAGATAGCACAAACGTATGCTCATCAAACCCTCACGGTGCAAATTCGACCTATTTCTGCTAAGGTTAAAGGCATACCTAGAGAACGTACTTGGAGCTTTGAAATTAATGGAATTTCTCATCCAGGGAGCATCTTAGCAACCGCAGATGAAGTGCCGGTCGAGTGCACGTTCACGTATGAAGAAACAAAATGTAAATTGATCGTCCATTTGCCTCAGTTAGCCGTGGAATCAAAGATCAGCTTGATTTTAGGTAATGTGAAGTTGCAGAAATGGACATCGAAAGTAACAGACCGACTCTCTCAACTGATCACTGCAGAGCGAATGCCAACCTCGATAAAATTTCTGTTCATGAGTCATCTCAATGAATTAATGAATAACCCAAAATGGCTACGCGCAATAGAGCACCATTTCACACATTCGCAGCTTTTATCCATCCTCGAAAGCATCTTCTGGAAGCAATCTAAACCCATCGCAACGGATGCTCAGATAGCTTGGCTAGATGCTCAACTTAAATTAACTGAATGGATCGAATCTACAACAAAACACGGATAAGAGACACAAAGAAACTCCACTTCCAACAAGAGTTAGAAAGCGAATTTTTGAGATATTTCTCCCGCCGAAAGCAGCTCTTCAATTTTCCAAGTTGCTTTTTCGGCAGCGCCAGCTTGTTCAAGGTCAAAAGCTAAGATGCTCGGATAGTGACTGCTGAAGTAAGTCATCAAGCTCGGGCGGTAGGTAATCAAGGTTACCTTGCTCGGCAAGTTTCCTAAACGCGGCAGGATAGCTGCCCAGCCTAAACCTTTCTCGACTTCATAGGGGCCAATCTCATCAATGACCCATAAATCACTGTAAACATCCTTTTGTAAATACTCTAGAGCCCATGTCATTGTTTCCGGGAACATGTGCCACTTTCCAAAAACTTGTCCATCGCCAGCTTGTGCTAAGCGAGCTAATTGCCGGCGCTCACCGCTAGGGATAAGTTGTGCTGCAATACCTATTTTTACGTCCGCTTCAAAGATCGCTGGGCTAAAAACGCCTTTACAGCTGAAACCTTCCTCACTAAGCCGCCTGACTAACTCTTCAACGAATCGTGTCTTCCCACAACCACTCGAGCCATATATGCCAATCAGCTGGGACATTTGATTTCCGTATCTGCTATTCACCTAATCGTTTGAATTCTTTGCTTATAAGCCTAAGTTATATTACTTTATGGCTTGATTAATTAGGCATTTCAGTGAAATTTTATCCGCCGGAAAAATTCGTAATAGCGGCCATCCTCGGCGAGTATATTTGCCTTACTGGTTTGCATGCGTGTAAGAAATTTTTCGGGATTAATGATTTGAGATTTGTGTTCCAAAAGAGCTTTTAACCGCCGTTCCCAATACATATCTACATCCAGCCTGACATTAGGCACTTGGGGCAGGCTTAACCAAAGCTCAGAGATTTCAACAGCTGGCAAATCCTCTGCGAGCAATTCCGGGAAAAAGGCATTGTTGATCGCCGCTGGAAAAACCGAATCCACCACAATTTGACCAGCAATGCGATGATCTGGATGGTTTAGGTAACTATCAGCAATGTAATAACTTTGCGGATCGCAAGAAACGACCACATTTGGTTTTTCCCGGCGAATGATTCGAGTAACAGCTAAACGTTTATCCAAGCCCGCTTCCAAATAGCCATCCGCATAATCCATAAATTGCACATATTGCACCCCCAGCACAGTTGCAGCAGATTTTTGCTCGTCCACCCTTAGTGCTGCCAAAGCTTCTCCCTCGGGAAAGCCCGGATTAATACCTTTTTCCCCTTTCGTCAAAAGGCAATAGTGCACGCTGTAACCCTTATCCACCCAATGGGCTATAGTTCCGCCCATAAAAAATTCCGGGTCATCTGGGTGAGCCAAGATGACCAGGATTTTTGTGCCT
>DNSH01000008.1 GCA_003499715.1 Candidatus Mesolinea sp.
TTTCACCACGACATGCTCCAGATTTATCAGCGGGCAAAAGTGGAGTGTGGCTATAATGCCACCCGGTTCCTTCAGATGATCGCGAATTATGGCGGTCTCAAAACCGCTCAGAAACTGCTCGCAACGCCTAACCCCTCAGAGGGCTTTGAGGTACTCTGGGAGTTCCAGCGTCTTGACCTCTCCATAGAAAACCTGGTATTGAATCCAAAATACCGCTCACTTTTTACCGAAGAGGAAATTGCAACCGCCAAAGAGCGGCTTAAAGCTTATGGATTTACACCAAAAGTGTATTAATGTTACGGGCAAATAGTTAGCACCATCAAGCTTAGCCCCACAAAATCAATCAAGGCTAGTGAAAGTCCTAGCCTTGATTGATTTGTAAAGATGTAGATTTAATCTGATTACGCTTCGTGAACCTCATCCAACATGGCTTGCACAATCTCCTCAGGTGGGAAAGGTAAATCCTTTTGGGAAAACATCAGCACCGAGAGTAAGGGCATGTCCTTCACAAATTCAAGAGTGCCCATTTCGATTCCGCCTTCGGTATCTTCGAGTTCCTTGATATCTTTTTGCGAGCCACGGGCAATCATTTGCTCGATAATAGGTTCAATGACTTCCTTACCGCGCGGATCTTCCATCCACTCCGCGATGGTCGATTCCATATTCAGAAGGCTGGGCAGTACAAGTGTCGATTCCAAAATGACAGTCACGGTCTGGCGGATATCAACAGAGGAAGCGCCGACCAAAATTTCAAATTCGCCGCTTTCGGTAATCCAGCGGTGGTAGCCGGGATGATACAAGGCAAATGCTCTAAAATCCAGCGGGATGCTTACAGTTTTAGTTTCTCCGGGTTGCAATTCAACTTTAGCAAAGCCCTTTAGCTCTTTCTTGGGCCGGCGCAAACTGGATTTCTGGTCGTGCACGTAAACCTGGATTATCTCTTTGCCAGTGACCTGACCTATGTTCTTAATATCAACCGATACCACCACACCATCAACATCTTTGAATGTTTGGTGCGAAACTTTCAGGTTGCTATATTCAAAAGCGGTGTAACTCAGCCCGAACCCGAACGGGGATTGTACTGGAACTTGCTTCTCATCGTAGTAGCGGTAGCCGATAAATAAGCCTTCACCATAGTACACCTTCCCAGCCTCCCCTGGCCAGTTGATAAATGCCGGCGTATCTTCGAGCCGAATCGGGAATGTCTCAGAAAGCTTGCCGCTTGGGTTCACTTTTCCAAATAAGATATCAGCCACAGCCATGCCTCCAGCTTGACCCATCATCCAGCCTTCCAAAACAGCGGCAACGCCCTCAATCCAATCATGCATCGCGACTGCAGACCCATTATTGAGCACCACCACGCTATTGGGCTGAGCTTTAGCAACCGCCTTGATGAGCTCCACTTGTTGTTGCGTTAGGTCGATGTTCTGGCGGTCATAACCTTCGGATTCGATATATGACGGCAAAGCGATAAATAGGATCGCTGCATCGGCTGCAGCTGCTTCTGCCACCGCAGCATCAATCAGATCCTGACGGAAATCCTCACCCTTTGGATAGCCCTCACTATAACTAAACTCTACCTCGGTAGCAGTCTTTTTCAGCTCTTCCAAAGGAATCGATACTTTTGTAGGGTTGACGTGTGAGCTCCCGCCGCCCTGAAAATGGGGAGACTTCGCTCCGCGGCCAATCACAGCAATCTTTCGCTGACCCTTAAGCGGGAGCAAGCCATTGTTCTTCAGCAGAACCATACCCTCAGAGGCAATTCTTCCGGCTAATTGATGGTGCGCTTCCTGGTCGAATTCACCGCCTTTGGGTGTTTGTTGAGCTGTAAAAATAATTCTCAGGATGCGCCGCACCGATTCATCCAGGATGGCTTCGTCCAGTTCTCCCTTGTGTACAGCTTCCACAGCCGCTTTTACCCGTGCTTCTTGAGGTCCTGGCATTTCGAGATCAAGCCCTCCCTTGAAAGATGCTACCCTGTCGTGCACAGCGCCCCAGTCGGAGACCACTAAGCCTTCAAAACCCCAATCTTGCTTGAGTATCTTGGAAAGCAGCTCATAATTCTCGGAGGCATATGTCCCATTGAGTTTGTTATAAGAGCACATCACCGTCCAAGGTTTGGCTTGCTTAACGGCTTTTTCAAAGGCTGTTAAGTAAATTTCGTGCAAAGTGCGCTCATCGATTTCGGAGCTAATCGAAAAGCGCTGATATTCCTGATTGTTCCCTGCAAAGTGCTTCAAAGAGGTCCCCACACCTCGCTTTTGCACGCCTTTGATGTAATGCGTAGCCATTTCCCCAGCTAAATATGGATCTTCGGAAAAGTATTCAAAGTTACGCCCACAAAGCGGGGAGCGCTTCATGTTCGTGCCCGGACCAAGGATCACATCCACGTTTTGCGCAATGCACTCCTCTGCAATGGCTTCGCCCATCTGTTGCACCAATTCAGTGTTCCAGGTGGAAGAAACACAAGAAGCGGTCGGGAAACAGGTGGCTGGCAGGCTTTGCTGAGCAGGATCGCTCATATCTGGCACATGACGCAGTCCGTTTGGGCCATCCGATACTGTCATCGAGGGTACGCCTAAGCGCTCGATCGGCGTTGTATTCCAGAATGAAGCCCCGATGCACAATCCGACTTTCTCTTCCAAGGTCATTTTCTTGATGATTTCTTCGATTTGTTCTAACATGTTTCTCTCCTATATTTAAGCATTTGCCGCATGTGCGTAAGTGTCATACACAGAGCGGATTTTCAACGCGGATTGGATTTCTGTTTCCTCCCAGCCAGCTGGAACAGGAACGGTAACGCTGATCGACCGTTTTGCCGGCAGGTCAAAGTAATTATCGCTGAACACAGCTTCTTCTCCTTCAAAGGTCAGCTCAACCAATCGAGCAAGAGAGGCAGCAGTCAGGATGATATGCGCAGTTTCTTGTTCAACTTTAATCTGAGCGCTAATTTCTGGTTCCTTGAGTTCTAAGTGTTTGGTTGGGGAAAAGTAGGCTGTCTGCCGGCTAACCATCTGCTCCCCCTGCCAGAGCTCAGCAATAAACACTAAGCTTCTCGCAAGATCTGGGTCATCCTTCAGAATGGTAGAAAAGTCTACCTCACAGAGCTTTATAGCTTGCATGGGCTCAGCAGTAACCTTTTGAAATCCTGTTTTGGCTACATCCCCATCCAATGTCTCGAGTGACCATGTAAGCGTACCTTCCCAAGGTTCGCGGTGTTCGTTCGTAACGTAAACTGTTTGCACTGGCGGGGCATCTTCTAATGAAAGCAGCACCGGTGCATAAAAGCGCTTCGCCGCATAGTGGAGCGCTTTCCAGCGTCCGAAGTAATCGAGGCTGGACCAAGATGCCACCGGCCAGCAGTCATTGAGCTGCCAATAGAGGATACCAGAGACTCGCTCTGGATGCCGGCGCCAATGTTCAGCGCCGTATCGGATGCCCTCTGCTTGCAAGACCATGCTCAGATAGACCAGCGATTCAAAATCTTTAGGCAGGCGAAAGCTATCCAGCATTTGGGCGATGATCAACTGGTTGCCGCTGGCATTCTTTTGGTGACACTCCATGATATATGAGGTCATATTCCAGTCTTTTTCCTCGGCGAAAAAACGGATGGTTTCCATCGGCGGGAGCGCCTGAAAACCAAACTCACTCATAAAGCGCGGCAGTTGCGTGCGATAGGCACTGAAGGGTTTGCGCCCATGCCACACATCCCAATAGTGAGAATCGCCTTGTGTTTGACCGTTAGGATCCTGAAAAGCCACCCCAGAAGAAGGCGAGCTTGGCCAATAAGCGTGATCTGGATCTTCCGAAGCAATCCATGCTGGTAGAAGTTGATGAAAAAACTGAGTGTAGGCAGTTTTAATCGGCTCGAGGTTTATTCCAGGCCATTCCCAATCGACTAAGCCCCACTCCATCTCATTATTGCCGCACCACAACGCTAAGCTAGCATGGTGACGCAATCTGCGCACATTTTCCAGGACTTCTTGATGAACGTTCTCCAAAAAGTCCGGTTCATCCAGTGGATAAACGCTGCAGGAAAAGATGCACTCCTGCCAGACTAAGATCCCTAAGCGGTCGCAGACCTCATAGAAGCGGTCATCCTCATAGAACCCGCCGCCCCAGACCCGCAGCATATTCTGATGTGTGAGTACAGCATCCCCTATTAGCTTTTCTAACCTTTCGCTCGTGATGCGTGTTGGGAAAGAATCCGCCGGTATCCAATTGGAACCTTTGGCGATAATTGGCTGCCCATTGACTACGAAAGTGAATGACTTGCCCCAAGCATCGGGCTCCTGGCGCAGCTCAATCGTTCTCAAGCCAACATGATAGAGTTTTTCATCCTCGGTTTGCTCGCCTCTCAAGCTGATCTGCACCTGATAGAGCGGTTGCTCCCCATAGCCATTAGGCCACCAAAGCTGCGGATGATCGATGATTACAAAGACATTCGCGCACTGAGTTTCATCTATCGGACTGGAGGCTTCCCATACCTCGCCTGTCGGGGAAATGACTTGCATAAAAATGTCATAGTCTCTTTTGTGCCAAGCTTGGATGGTAACTTCCGCTTCCAGCCGCACCTGACCTTCCGTGTGGAATTGGCGCAAATGAACGTTCTCGATACGGGCATCATCAGCGCCTTCCAAGCGGATATCTTTCCAAATCCCGATAGGCGGCAGTTGCGGACCCCAATCCCAGCCAAATTGGCACGGAGCTTTGCGTAAGTGTGGCGCACCAGGTAAACCTTGGGGAACCCCCTGCATGTGACGTATCTTCTCCCGCTCAGCACAGTAACGCACCGGCGAGCTGAAGGCAATGAAAATTTCGTTCTCGCCAGGTTTTAGGAGATTTTTCACATCCCAGCGGAACTGGCGGAACATGTTTGCCGTACTCCCCAAAATTACCCCATTCAGACTTACCGTCGCTAAGGTATCCAAGCCGTCACAAACAAGGTCAATGTGCTCTCGCTGGGCAAGTTCCTCATCTACCAAAAAGTAGCGTCGATATTCCCAATCGGATTCCGCAACCCATTGGACCTTCTTCTCGTTATCCCCCACGAAAGGGTCGGGGATACGGCCTAAAGCTAACAAGTCAGTATGCACTCCCCCGGGTACTGTAGCAGGAGCCCATTGTTCCATGCCACTCTGACGGAATTCCCAAGTTCCACTAAGGCTTTGTGTTTTCATGCAAAAATGTACTCTCCTTATCAGGCTATAGTTCAGAATTATGGATATAAGCAGCTGTTGAATAACACAGCCATATCATTCCGTGGAATAGACGACGGTAGAAAGATCCCATTCCTCTCGTATCTTGGGCACGTCGCTGATTAACCGTTTGGTATAGGCTTCCTTAGGGTGTAAGATTACTTCCTCGGCTGTGCCGCTCTCCACAATCCTTCCCTTTTTCATGATGTAAACCGTCTGAGAAAGATAATAAGCCAAACCGATATCATGCGTAATAAAAATGAGGGTAGTGCCTTCTTCCGCATTCAGTTTCAGGAGCATATCCAAGATGGTTGCTCTTGAACAGGCATCGATCATCGAGGTGGGTTCGTCAGCGATTAAGATCTTAGGTTTGAGCAAAAACACGCGCGCAATCATTAAGCGCTGCATCTGTCCACCTGAAAGTTCAAAAGGATATTTATTGGTAAGTTCCTCGAACTTCATATTGACGAATCTGCAAGCTTCACTCATCATGTGAACTTTTTCTTCTCGGGAGATGTTTTTCCCATCGCGCATGTTAATGCAATCCAAAAGAACATCATCGATTTTCCGGAAGATATTATAGGATGAGTATGGGTCCTGAAAAATGGCTTGGATATTTTTCCAATATTCCAATCGTTTCTTGTGAGTGCTGATATCCCGCTTTTTACCTAAGAAGTAAATCTCGCCCTCCGTTGGTTCCGTAAGTCCTAAAAGCAACTTTGCTAATGTGGTTTTTCCACTACCCGACTCGCCCACAATCGAGACAATTTCTTTATTATGAATTTCAAGCGACACGTGATCAACTGCAAGGGTCTTAGTGCGCCCCATACCATATATTTTCGTCAAGTCGATACATTTAAGGCATGACCCCGATCCATTATCCATTTTGATACGCCTTTCTTAATTCTTCTTCAGAAAAAATACAGCGGTATTCTCGTCCATTACCAAGCTCTTGCATTTCAATCGTGTGCATCTTTGTGCACTGCGGAATGACATATTTACAGCGAGCTGCAAAACGGCAGCCAGAGGGCGGATCCTTTAAATTAGGTGGAGCCCCAGGGATTGCAACGAGCTTCTGTTCTCGCATGCCTTCTTCTGGCACAATCAGCGAGCCCATCAGCCCTCGTGAATAAGGATGCAGTGGATCAAGGACGACTTCATCCGCAGTCCCCTTTTCCACGATTTGGCCTGCATACATGACCATAATGTCATCAGTTACGTTATAAAGCAGCGGCAGCTCATGGGTGATAAAAACCATCCCTTTAATAAATCCGCTTTCCATCAGGTCCACGAGCATCTTGATGACCATTTTTTGGCTGGTTACGTCCAAGGCTGAGGAGGGTTCGTCAGCAATCAGGACTTTCGGTCCAAGAATGACGGAGACGGCAATCACCGTACGCTGCTTCATTCCGCCTGAAAGCTCAACCGGGTATTTATACAGAACCGATTCTGGTAGCCCAAGTAAAGTAAAACGCTCTTTAGCCAAGTTAAAAATTTCTTCTTTTGTGGCTTTGGGGTTGTGAGCCCAAATGACATCCTGAATAAAGCTGAGGATCTTTTGAGTCGGGTTGAGCGCATTCATCGCAGCTTGAGGGATGTAAGAAATTTCCGTCCCCAAGATTTTACGGCGGATGACGTCTGGATCCATTTTGGTAATATTATTTCCATCCAGGTAGATATCTCCACTGATGTAATGCAAGGGCGGAAAATAATAACCCATCATACTTAACGCAAGCGTTGACTTTCCACAGCCTGACTCTCCGGCAATACCCAATGATTTTCCTTCTTCCACTTTGAGGGAGACGCGATCTACTGCGTAAACATCCTCGTGAAAACGGGTGACGTACTTTGTTGAGAGTTCGTTAACTTCCAATAAGACTTTAGACATATTCACCTGCTATTCCCGCAAAGTCGGATTGAACACCTGGTCGAGTCCTGTGTTCATCAGGTTCATTGAGAATGTGATTAGCGCAATCATGATTATCACCGGTAGGTAAGCCCACCATCTCCCCATGATGTGAGCTTGATAGATCATTGCCCAGTTCATCATCAACCCTAAGGTAGGCACATCCGTCGTGCGAGGACCTAACCCCAGGATAGATAAGCTTGCTTCTGCCAGAATTGCGGATGATATTTGCAAAATCAGAGCCATCACAACATAAGAAGCAATATAAGGAAAAATATCGTGGGTAATGATGTAAAAGATAGAGTGCCCAGATAACTTCGAGAGGTTGACATGGTCACGGTTGCGTAAAGACATGACCTGTGAGCGCACCGCTCTGGTAGTCCATACCCACGAAGTAAGCCCAATCACAATGGCGATGGTAACTGCTCCCCGTTTTTCCTGCCCGATGCTGAAAGAAATTAAAATGAGTAACACAAAGCTCGGAATCACGGTAAATAGATTGGTAATAAACATGATAAAGTCGTCTACCCACCCACCAATGTAACCAGCCAAAAGACCCAAGGTTAAGCCAATCAGAGTGGCAATCACCCCTGCCACCAGCCCAATTTCAAGTGAAACTGCCGTTGCCCGTACAAGTTCAGTTAGAACATCCCGCCCAAAATTATCTGTCCCTAAGGGCAGTACGCGGACATTCGCCACTTCGTTGATGTTTACATAGTCGGTTTGATTGACGATCCCAACCTCTTGGAGTTCGCCTGTTTCTGGATTTTTCTCAGCAAGGATAACCCCTTCGATTGAGAGTAGGTTTCTAATCGAATCATTGAGGCGCTGATAATAGCGTTGCTTGGCATATATCATCCCTAAGCTTTCATTGGGGTCGTAATTCTCAAACCAAATGTCTAAGAGTGCTTTAATATCATTTACATCAATTTGTTCTTCAGGGATGCCATATGCCACAAGCCAGGTTTTCATTTCCTCCCGGTCTTTTTCTGGCAAGCGCTGTGCAATGCGGTTAGCAGCGGCGTCTTTGAGGTTGAGTGTATAAGTATTCGGCGCGTAAATGCTATCGTAAGTATTTACGTAAGTTCCAGGAGGGAAAAAAGTTCCCTGCCCGATAATTGCCAAAGGGTCCCCTTTGACAAAAAGTGGATATATGGCGATTAACAAAAGCAACGCGACGAGAATACAAAACCCAGCTACAAACTTACCTGAGTGAAAAACTTGCCTGAGTGTATGTTTCATTGCTCCCCCTCTACTCTGCCTGCGCAGCTTTGATCCGCGGATCAATCAAACCATAGACTATCTCAATAATAAAATTAGCTAACAATACCATAATCGTGATAATGAGTGTCGAGGCTGATATTAAAGGGTAATCCTGCCCCATAACACCATTGAGTAAGGTATACCCCAAGCCAGGGTAACTAAAGATAATTTCCGCAATCAATGCACCTCCTACCATGGTGCCGATGGATAGCGCCAAGCCAGTAATTTGGGGAAGCATCGCATTACGGAAAACGTATTTAATAATCGTTCGATCCTTGATCCCCATAAAGCGGGCATATTTTACATAATCTGCATTTAGCTCGTAGATCGACATCGAGCGCATGCCAATCGCTTGACCACCAATCGCTACCAACACAATAGACCAAAAAGGCAACTGGTAATGGACAAATACAGACTTCACAAATTGCCAGCTGAGATTTGGAATCAGGTCGTAACCGTATCCTCCCGAGGTCGGGAACCACTTTAAGTCCACCGCAAAAATAGCTAATAAAATAACTGCCATACCAAAAGCCGGGATATTACTAACGAATATGCTCACGGGCATAATCACTTTATCCCAACCTTTTCTGCTATAGGCTGCAACCGCACCTAAGACATTTCCAATGACCCATCCCACGATGATCGCTGGAAATTGCAAGCCAATTGTCCACATGATAGAGGAACTGAGGATATCTGCTACTGGTCTAGGGAATTGGCTGAAAGAAAGCCCGAAATCGCCTTTCAACACATTTCTTACATAAATAAAAAATTGTTGAATCATGGGTTTATCCACTCCGAAAAGCTCAGCATATCTTTCATACACTGCTTTCATTCCGGTGGTATCCGACATTCCCTGTGCCAACCTCCCTACAATTGCCGCTACAGGATCGCCAGGCATCAGTCGGGGAAGAAAAAAATTGAGGACAAAAGCAAATATTAAAGTAATAAACAACCAGAGCAGCTTATTTAGGAAATATTTCCGGTAACCCTTCATGTGAATCTCCTTCTTAGCCAGCCATGTTCCGAGAAATTCGGAACATGGCTGGATTCCACGAATTTTAGTTTATGGATTAACGAGGGTCACATTGTAGAGACCAGCGACTGACCAACCATCCATTAAGTCTAATGGAGGTACAGGGGGAACAGTCCCATCACCTTCATGCGGGAAGTTCGTCCAAACACTTTCGTTCACCGTATGGAATGACTGTGGACGATACATCAGCGTGAATGAGGGAATATCCGTCAAATAGATCCTAACCAACTCGGTGTAAGCCTCTTTCAGCGCGGCTTCATCGGTCATCGAGGGGATTGCTTGAATAAGCGCATCTGCGTCGGCATTCTTGTAGCCACCCCAGTTGCCATTCCAGTTATTGGTGGTCTCGGCAAATTCAGAGCTCATCAGGTGGCGAATACGCGACCATGGTTGCGTAGGACCAGCGCCATCGCTCCACATCATGAAAATGTCAAAATCTTTCTCGGGCAGCGGCCAGTTGGTCACGATAGTCTGATAAACAGCCCACTCAGGGTAATTGGTTGTAATGTCAATACCAATTTCCTTGCCTGCTGCAGCAACAACTTCGATTGCTGCCTGCCAATCCGACCAGCCATTGGGTGCCGTTGCAACGTAGTGCAGGTTTTGGCCTTCAAATTCTCGCCAACCATCTCCGTCCGTATCCACGATGCCAGCATCATCCAGCAACTTCTTGGCACCTTCAATATCCTTGCCTGCAAATTGCAGGTCCTTCACGGCGTCATGGTCATATAATGCCTGCTCGCCTGGTGTCGGATTCATCAATGAGCGAGGAACTTGGTCAAACGTTGCGGATTGATTAGTCATTGCATTGGCAATGATCGTGTCATAGTCCACTGCGATAGCAATTGCCTTCCGAACGGCTAATTGGTCTAAACCGTACGATCCTAAGTTGAAGAAAGCCGTCGGCAGACTGGCACCAATGTGATAAGGAGCCTCAGGTAAGTAAGTCGAAACCGGCAAACCTTCCTTAAGCCACAGGTCCTGAACGTTGGCAATAAATTGCTGCGAAACATCAACCTCACCAGCCTTGAAGGCAGTCGTGCCAGCAGCATTATCCTTGTAGATCATGTGACCAAGATACTTTGGAATAGGAAGTTTGCCCCACATCGAGGCATCCTGCCCCCAATAGTTCTCGTCGCGGATCAAGATAACTTTCGTATCATCTGTGTAGAACTTGGTGTAAGGACCAGACCAGACGACATCATCAGCTGGATCAGTCAATAACGCTGCGGAATCTTCCCCAACGCGCGCTTCCAACTTTTGGGTCCAAGCTTTCTGGATCACATAGTTGCTGCTCAAATAGGATTGAACAAGCAATGGGTTCAGCGCTTGACCATTTTCGCCCAGAACAGCTTTTATAACGACTGTCTGCGCATCCTCTGCCACAATATCGGCAATGTAAGCCTTATTTGACGCTCCCGTAGCGGTATCATATTTAACGTGGGTTGCCCAAGTATAGGCTACATCTTCGGCGGTTACAGGGGTACCATCGCTCCAATGCGCAGCGGGTTTAATCTTGAAGGTGATTTGTGTTCTGCCCTCATCCCAAGCGAAATCGCCATCGGCGAGCAAAGGATAAACCTGACCATCGAGCATGTTGTATAGATAGGGCGTCTCGAACATCAAAACACGGGCATTATCTTGCTGAGCAATGGTCATCGCATTGTTACAACTGGAAGAATAGGGGTTCCAACATACAACCGAACCCCACTGTTGACCATTGAAATACATGGTCTCTTTACGTGGTAAGACTACTTCCCCAGAGGGCACTTCTTCAGTCTCTGTTGGAGCTTCTGTCGGTTCCTCTGTCTTTTCAGTTGGTTCTGTAGGTGCAGCTGTAGTTTCAGCTGGAACCTCAGTGGTTGCTGTGCCACCGCATGCACTAAGCACAACAGCAAGCACGAGCAATATGGACAAAATAGTTATTCTGCGTTTCATTTTTCTCCTTTTAAACTTTAGAAACAAACAACTTTATTGACAAACAAACTGTTTTTCTTCCTGATATCCGACCTCCTTCTTCTCAACCTTGTTCCGAACGAAAAATCCACGCTAACATTCGAGACGTGCCTTTTCAATTTAAGGCTGCTCCACTTAAATACGCACCACAGGATTGCCGAACAACAAGTTCTGTATCCACGATGATGCGTTTCTTTTCCGTTGAGTCGGTTTCGATCATCTCAATCAGTGCTTCTGCAGCCAAATTCCCCATTTTCGATATGGGTTGACGAACCGTCGTCAAAGGGGGATCTGTTTTAGCAGAACTTGAGAGATCATCAAAACCAACGATAGCGATATCTTCCGGAACATGAAGATCCGCTTCTCGTAATGCGCGCATTGCTCCATAAACCATCATATCGCTGGCAATAAAAACTGCATCTGGTTTTTGCTTGATCAGGCGTTGCATTCCTTTGTAGCCGCCCTCTTCCGAATAATCCCCTTCGGCAACCAAAAGCTGAGAAAA
>DNSH01000107.1 GCA_003499715.1 Candidatus Mesolinea sp.
CGTTGGTTATATCGGTCATAATCTAATTGGTTCGCAACCACTTCCCGCTTCCAAACGACGACATCATCCCGCCAAACAATTTTTCCATCTGGTGCATATACATTGGGCTCAGTTTTCAAATGAAACCAGGCGCCTTCTTCGCCGGCACAAATGCGACCTAGGTTTGCACTTTGCGGAACATCCGCTTGCGGTAAGTAATTGGAGAACACGCCTTTCGATCTCGGAAGCAGCAACCCGCCCAGCATCGCACCACTGAGCTTGAGAAAATCTCGCCGACTCATCTTTTGGTTAAATTTCATGCGTAAATTCTACCTTTTTAGTATTTTTACAGCGATCACTGTATCGGGTTGCTGCTCTTTAAAAAGTCTTACTGCTTTGTAATCAAATTAGGTGCCTAATAACGGCTTTCCTCCCGTTCGATATCCCGCTTTTTGATAGCTTCGCGTTTATCATATTTCTTTTTCCCTTTGGCGATGGCGATTTCTACTTTTGCACGCCCGCCTTTGAGGTAAACGCGTACGGGAATAATGGTCAGCCCTTTGATGCGCACTGCATCGTAGAGCTCCCGAATCTCGCGTTTATTGAGCAGCAGCTTTTTCTCCCGGTCAGGGTCATGCTGGAAAGCGCTAGCGTGTTCGTAAGGCGCAATGTGTGCTCCCACCAGCCACGCTTGCTTCCCATCCGTGCGCACATAAGCTTCTTGCAAGCTTATCTGACCACGACGGACCGATTTAATCTCAGTGCCTTTCAGCACCAAGCCAGCCTCAAAGGTTTCCAGCAACTGATATTCAAAACGCGCTTTTCGGTTAGTAGCAACAGTTTTAACTTCCATAGGCGTTTATTTTAACATAGCAGAAAAATTCACTACCGCACGAAAAAACTCAAATTCATATTCTTTGCTATGAAAGGCAACAGTTTTCACAAGGAATTAACCGCGGCGCAAGATTGCAATCAGCGTAAGGAACACGCCCAAACCTGCCAAAACTACGATGACCAAGCCGACCGGAAGCCCGCCTGGTGCAGTCGTACCCAAGTCAGTTTCAAAAGTGGGGATATTCAAAGGCGGTGGTTCGGTATAAGTAGGCAACCTGCTCGGTTGTACTGTGATAATAAACTGCGCTGCTAAGGTAGGGTCAATAGTGTTGGTTGCAGCCGGCGTTTCAGTCGGCGGTGGTTCCAAAAGGGGGATTGGACCACCATACACCTCTACAACGTTGGCAAACACCCAACCCTTCCCGCCAGGTCCGCCGGGGTATTCAATCTGAATATAATCGCCATAGTAACCTAAAGCAGGAGCTTCCTGCCCTGGAAGAAGGCTTCCTACCAGCTTATAGGTTGAGTTGGGACCTGAGCGAACGTTAATCGGATCATACTCCGTTGAGGTGACTAAAACACGAATGTACGGTCCTCGCGGGGAACTGGTCACCGTGGGGATGGAAACTGTCGGGAACTGTGCATACACGGTTCTTTGCGGCGTACGCAAGAAGTCCAGACCTAAAAATCCAGCCATGGCAAGCGGCACAATCAGCCCAATGAACCAGTGTGTCTTTCTAAACCGCATAAAATCTTTCCTTCCTAAGCATTATCCCGATTATAATCTAACTGCTTAAAGGCAGAGGCAGCTATGGATACAAAGATTTTTCACGGAGATCTGACACCCGATGCATTGGCAAACATGCTTATCGCGCACTTTAATCGCGGGAATTACCAAGTTCAGCGCATTGGCGATGGTAAACATTTAGCAGTGCAAATTGCCACGCGGGAAAAAATCTTTGCCGGTGGTCCAACTGCATTGACCGTCACCATGGAAAAAGTGTCCGACGGGGTGAGCGTGCAACTCAGCAAGCAAGCTTGGTTCGGCGTTGCTGCCAGTTTAGGTGTTACAGCCCTAGGCGCACTCAAAAATCCTTGGAGTTTACTCAATCGAATTGATGACCTTGCTCAGGACCTTGAATCGTTGCAGCTGCAAGAGAACGTATTGCAAGCACTTGAAGAATACGCCCGCCAACACGGTACGGGTTATCAACTATCCGAACGCCTCCAAAGGCTCGTTTGCCCTTATTGTTTAACCGCAAACCTCGTGGGGACATCAAGCTGCATGGCTTGTGGCGCGCCGCTCGGAGAGTCCCAACCTATAACCTGCCCAAGTTGCGGTTTTATTTTGGATAAACACGAAAGTACCTGTCCAAATTGTGGAAGAGCGCTTACCAAAACTTTTTAGTTTGGAGCCAATTATTTAGGCACATTTACTGATATCATTGAGCGAGTTTTCGTGTTAATTTATTTAATTCGTATGTTTACCAACGAGCTCGAACTTTTTATCTACATTAAGGAGTGTAATGATCCAAATTATTGCTGACACAACCTGCGGAATCCCTGTCGATACGCTAAAAGCCCAAGGCATCCACGTGCTCCCTCAAATCATCATTTTTGGGGAGACTACCTATCACGATGACCACGAGCTCGATACGCAAGCTTTTATGGAGAAACTCTTAGCTTCCAAAGAGCTTCCAAAAACCGCTGCTCCGCCTCCAACGCTCTATGCACCTATCTACGAGAGCATCCTCTCAGCAGGGGACATCGCCTTAGTGCTTGCGCCTTCCCAAAAGTTGAGCGGGACCTTCCGAAGCGCCAGCGTGGCTGCCGAAGAGTTTCATTCGGATGACATTCACATCATTGATACCAAGAGCATCGCCGGCGGATTAGGCTCAATGGTGCTACAAGCGAAACAATGGGCTGATGAGGGTATGGATATCCATACTTTGTTGCAAAATCTACAAGCGATGATGGCGCGTGAGCGTGTGTACTTTATGGTGGACACCTTAGAGTACCTCTATAAAGGCGGGCGAATCGGTGGGGCTTCGCGCCTGATTGGCAGCATGCTGCAAATCAAACCAATCCTTACTTTTGTTGATGGTCAAATCGAACCGTTTGATAAAGTGCGCACCGCACGCCAGGCGCTTGCAAATATTGTGGAAATGGATATCGAAATCTGCAAAGGTAACCCTGATGCACATCTAACGATCAGTCACGGCGGTGCAGAAGCCCAAGCCAAACTCGTGGCTGTGGAGCTGCAAGACAAATTAAACCTTCCAGATATCCCTATCTACACCTGCCCACCAGCCATTGTGGTGCATGCTGGTCCAGGTGTCATCTCCACGAGCTGCTTTGTAAAACCTAACTAAGCAAAAAAAGCCAGTGCCCCGCAGTTCGCACTGGCTTTTTGATTGTTTGTTAAGAACAAGATTTAATCTCAAGCCCACAAGCTTGGGTGGTTCTTTTTAATTGAGGTGTAATCCCTTTGACCAATGATAATGTGGTCGAGGACGTGCACATCGAGCAGTTTACCCGCCTCAACAACAGCGCGCGTGAGGTTGACGTCTTCTGGGCTTTCGCTGCTATCCCCTGAAGGATGGTTGTGCACCACGATGATAGCGTAGGCACTATTGCGGATGGCACGGGCAAAAATTTCACCTATACGCACAGTGGAAGTGTCTTGCGAGCCGCGATACAGCCGATCAATACCAAGCACATGATTACGCACATTGAGCCACAGTACCCATAATTCTTCTTGCTCTTTCCCGCGCAGCTCCAGCCCAACCAGCTTGACCACATCTTCTGGGCTGCGGATGGTGAGTTGCGCGTCGTGATCTTCCTTGGCTAAGCGGTTGCCAAGCTCTACGGCAGCTTTAATGCGCGCAGCTTTAGCTAACCCCACTCCTGGTATCCCTTGAATGTTCGCGATATCGGCTTTATGAATCCCAGTAAATCCGCCTAACTCTTTTAAGATTTGATTGCCCAAATCAATGGCATTTTTACCGCTTACGCCGCTGCCCAATAAAACCGCTAAAAGTTCGCCATCGCTTAGTGCCTGGGCTCCTTCACTAATCAAACGCTCTCGCGGTCGATTTTCTTCGCGCAAGTCGGAGATGCGTAGATGGCTTACTTTTTGATCCATAGCATTATTTTACTCTGCTAAAACCAAAAAGCGGCGATAAAAATCACGTTGGCGGCAGAATGGAAAACTTACGTTTACTGGCTGATCAGAATTGGGAGAGAGGTCTCCTTCAAAAGTGTCTCTATTTCAGAGCCAAAGATGCGATCGAATATTGAATCTCCGCTATAACCGCCCATGACAATCATGGTTGCCTTCACATGCGCAGCGGTTTCTAGAGTAGCCTTTACAAACGGTTCGTCTCGCTTGATCACATATTCGAAATCGATATTCAGCTTGCGTAGATAAGTCTTAGCGTAACTTATCTCAGTTTCTAACGTCTCTGTGCCTTCATCGAGCGTAAAAAGAACTAACTGAGTCCCCCACCGGGCAGCATAATATGCTCCCATAAACAGAGCTTCTTTGCTTTTTGCGCTGCCGTTATAAACAATCAACATTTTCTCAGGCGGAAGAACCTTGTCCTTGACCAACAACACCGGTCGTCTTGCATTGCGCAGGATTGATGTAATCCCCGAGGTCAGCCGGTCAACCAACCCACCAGGCGGAAAGTTTAACCGCAAAACCACCAAGTCACTGAGCAAGCTGTGCTCCGAAATTCGGCTGGTGATATCCCCTTTCACAATGAGGAGTTTTCCTTCAATGCCAACTTCTTTTAACCGCTGCTCAAAACGGACTTCCATTTTATGATGGGTTTCCTCATCGATACGGTCATCTGGGTTGATCACATGCAATCCGCGAATATGTCCATTCGCGCATCGGTTCAGTAATATCGCTTCTTCTAAGGCGTTCCAGGTTTCATCGTGGTCACCTATCGCGACCAAGATATCTCTAAAAAGGCAATCATCTTGCATACGGGTGTACAAATAAGCATTGATTGCTTCAGCGGGTTCTATTGAAAAGACAGTTTCCTCAAAATGCTGCTCACCACGGCTGCTAAGAGGTTTGACCAGCTTGCCTTCGTGCATCGCCATATATTCAGCAGCATGTTCAGTGCTAATTGGGATGCCGAGTGCTTCCTGCAGCAAGGTTTGCTGGTCCAACACCCACAAATAAAGATCGGTCACGGTCATATCTTTAAATTCATTGCGTAATCCAGAAGATTCAATCGTTTTCACAACAGGGAGGTAGACCTTTTCATACCAATCTCGGACTGCTTCTTCATAACTAATTTCACGCTGCTGCTCAATGCCCATATAGTACCGGTGAACAGCAATGTGCTCCTCGAGCAGTGGATAATTTTCCACATAATTAAGGCTGAAATCAACACCCGGTAAGATTTGGTCCAGCCTGGTGTTATTGAGGAATTCCACATACTTGGATTTGAGGATGAGTTCTTCCGGGGTAATCGAAGACGAGATCGGCACACGTGTTTTAAACTCAGTAACATACGCTTCGATTTCCTCCATGCCCATTTGCTTGGCAATCGAAACGCGATGATTGCCATCTAAAACAAAGTAGGCATCACCGACCTTATAGAGGTGAACCGGCGGAACGCCAGCAGAAGCCGGGCTGGTCATCGCAGTTTTAACCTGAGCCCAACGATGGATATCCCCATCCCTCAAAGGTAAGAAATCACTTGTAAAGTCATCAGCGCGCCCAACACTGCCAATAATATCTTTGAGTTTTACATTCTGTAAACCGATATCGGTGCGGCTGACAGCCTGGAGGGTAGTTGATATCTTATCATAGGGCAAAAGGTTGAGCGATTTTCCCTGAATGCTCGCCCAAAACCGTTGCATCGCTGCCTTCGAGCGGGCACGTCTAAAATCATTTAGGGCTTGCTGATATGTAGTTAAATCGTCTACCATAAAAAACCTCAATTAGTTATAGGACGTTTAATTTTATCATGCTATAATTTTGTCAGTGGAAGGCATGCTAAGGTATCCCTCTATACTTAACGAGTTTTCATGAGTTATTAACCTAAACATTTTGAGTGCCTTCACCGCGGAATTATTGGAGCCAATGTCAACGAATAATCTACCACCTATCGATTATCTGATCGTAGGGCATGTTACTCAAGACTTAATCGATGACCATACCTGGCGCTTGGGCGGCACAGTCAGCTATGCCGGCTTGACTGCGGCGGCACTCGGGCACCAGGTTGGCGTCCTCACCAGCTGCTCACCAGATCTCGACCTGGCTCCGCTTAAGGATTTAAATTTAGTTATTATTCCTTCCGAATTCAACACAACTTTTCGCAACCTGCAAACCGAAACTGGTCGGCAACAGCTGCTTTTTCATCGCGCGCAACCCCTCAATGCAGAAATAGTTCCCGAAGCATGGCGTAGGACCCCCATTGTGCATTTAGGACCGGTGGCTGATGAAGTCGATCCGCAAATTTACACCACATTTTCATCCAATTTGCTCTGCCTCACAGCACAAGGTTGGTTGAGGCAAGCGGATACTACCGGGCAGGTTACTAAACGGAAATGGCCCTACAGCCAAGAGCTCCTGCAAGCTGCCGATGCCGTAGTTTTGAGCATCGAAGATCTAGATGGTGACGAGGCTGAAATAGAAACGCTGGCTGAAGTTTGTTCGCTTTTAGTCATCACAGAAAACGCCCAAGGCGCTCGGGTTTATTGGAACGGTGATGCGCGCCGCTTTCCCGCCCCAAAAGTTATGTTGGTGGATGATACGGGTGCGGGGGATATCTTTGCAGCCTGCTTTTTTCACCGGTTGCACAAAACGAATGATCCATGGGAAGCTGCGCGTTTTGCTGTACAGATCGCTGCCTGGTCGGTCACCCGTTGGCACTTAGAAAGCATCCCGCGCCCGCAGGAAATTTACCAAGCCCAAGTGCAGGTTATTTGAGAAACAAGTATGGGTAGAGTCTATTCAATTGTCAACCAAAAAGGCGGGGTCGGTAAAACGACAACCAGCATCAACTTAGGAGCATACTTAGGCAAGTTTGGTCAAAAAGTTCTATTGGTGGACCTTGATCCCCAAGCTAACGCAACCTCTTGCTTGGGTCTTGATAAGAACAGCATAGAAAAAGGCACCTATGAGGTTTTAATAGGTGCCGAACCCACTCAAGAAAATATTCTCTATAACCCTCACTACAGCCTTTC
>DNSH01000041.1 GCA_003499715.1 Candidatus Mesolinea sp.
AATCATGAGCACAGAAGAAAAACTCAACCAACTTCGCCACCTGACAGCAGAATTAGCTAATCTCGGTGGGATCCAAGCTCTGCTCGATTGGGACCAACAGGTCAATATGCCCCGCGGCGGAATGGAAGACCGCAGCGCGCAAGCCGCTCTTGTTGCCGGCATAATGTATGACCGCGCGACCTCCCCCCAATTAGGCACACTGATCGAAGATCTCGCCAGTGAGATTCCAGACATCAATGCAGATGATGACCTTGCGCGGGAAATCAAGGTAGCCAAGCGCGATTTTGAACATATTTCTCGCATCCCTCGCGAGAAATTGATCGCGTTCGTTATGCTCACATCCCAAGCGCACGAAGTCTGGGTGCAAGCTCGCCAGAATAATGACTATGCCAGCTTTGCTCCTTACCTCACCCGCATCGTCGATATGCGCCGGGAACAAGCCGAGCTTTTCAAGCCGTATGACCATCCGTATGACCCGCTCTTGATGGAATATGAACCCGGCATGAAGACTGCCGAGGTGAAAGCTATTTTTGATGCTTTACGCCCCAAGCAGGTGGAACTCCTCCAGCGGATTGCCCAAGCCGAGCAAGTCGATAATAGCTTCATTAAGCAAAAATATGACTTTGATGCTCAAGAGAAATTTGGGCGCTTTATAACTACGCGCATGGGATATGACTGGAACCGCGGGCGCATGGATCTGGCTCCGCACCCATTCACCACCAGCTTTGGCTATGGCGATGTGCGCATCACTACGCGCTACCTGGAGACAGACGGTATGTCCTCTCTCTTCAG
Organism: Candidatus Mesolinea sp.; assembly: GCA_003499715.1. GTDB lineage: Bacteria > Chloroflexota > Anaerolineae > Anaerolineales > Anaerolineaceae > Mesolinea. Next base: position 793 of record DNSH01000041.1, read on the forward strand.
CACCATGCATGAAGCTGGTCATGCGCTCTATGACCAGGGCTTAGATCCTCAATACCGCAGCACTAGCTTAGGGCGCGCCACTTCGTTAGCTGTGCATGAGTCCCAATCGCGTTTCTGGGAAAACCTCATCGGACGCTCGGAAGCTTTCTGGCAGTTCGCCTTCCCCATCGTGCAAATGCTCTTCCCAGAGCATTTAGCCAACATCAGTATGGAACAGTTTTACCGTGGAATCAACCGTGTGGAACCCTCGCTCATCCGCATCGAAGCCGACGAGGCTACATATAACTTGCACATCATGCTGCGTTTTGAAATCGAAACCGGCTTGATGGAAGGCAAGCTGCAAGCTAAGGATTTGCCAGACATCTGGAATGACCGCATGCAGGCATACCTTGGGGTGACCCCGCCGGATGACAGTAACGGTGTGCTGCAGGATGTCCATTGGTCTGGAGGCATGATTGGCTACTTCCCCACCTACGCATTAGGTAATCTCATCTCTGCCCAATGGTGGGAAAAGATGATAGCTGACCATCCCAACATACCTGATGAAATTGCAGCCGGAAATTTCACTACCGTATTGGTTTGGTTGCGTGAAAATGTGCATCGCTATGCTTCTCGCTATGACCCGCAAGATTTGGTGCAAAAGATCACAGGTTCCCGCATTACCCCCGAGCCATATTTGCGCTATTTAGAGCAAAAATTCAGTCAGATTTACAGGCTGTAGCTTTCTTTCTATACACTGTTTTTAAATGGCACGGCTGCTCCTCGCAGCCGTGTTTTTTTCGCAAAATTTCTATGGACCAGCCGTCACTCCCAAATAGTAAGCTGGATCCGTTGGCGTGTTGCCAGAAGGGTCCACCACATACACCCAATCTCCAAGCTTAGCCCAAGCATACAGCCAATTAGCATCTCCAGGAGCTAAATTGACGCAACCGTGCGATTGGTTATAACCTAATATGATTGGCCAATAAACACCATGGATAGCTCTGGTGTCGTCATAATACATCGTCCAAGGCACGGCTTCTAAGTAATAATAATCGGAGCGGTCCGCTCGTGTGGCGCCGAACATAGGGCTAGCTTCGTAACGCTCGTAAATTTGGAACAAGCCTGGACGTGTATACATCGGTGGCAATCCGGTTGAAACCAGAGTGGCAAAGACTAATTCACCATCTTCATAAGCTGAAAGCGTAAAATTAGCCAAGTCAATTTTTATCCAACGATTGCCTGTTACGCCTTCTGGCTTGGTAGTGTCCACAACGACCCGCCGGCTTTTATGCGAGGAGACCCAAGCATTCGGTCCTATCAGGTACCAATCATAGCCGTCCGCCTGAGCCACCTGATAAATCTGAATAACCTCATACTTAGCAACGGATTTGCCTGTCTTCGGGGAATTGTAGCCGGGTGCTGAATAGATTTCTGCCTCGTCCACCGCCCAGCCAAAATCATTTTCCGGGGTCTGCGAAAAAACCAACCCTTGAAAGCGGATCCAAGAGTAAATTGGTTTCGCCTGAACCCATCCACCGCTTTCCAGGCGTACAAAGGTTTTACCGTCAGCCTCGACCTGGTCAATGATTGCCACATAGCGCGATTCTCCAGCTGGAATGGTGCGAGAGGGTGTGCCACCGGCGCGCGCATCATCTAAGCTTGCATAAACCGGTAAAGCTTCTGCACTGTTGAGCTCTACGCGAGCCACCCGCACAGGCAACTTTGTAAGCTCAACGTCTGGCGAAGCTGCCGGTAGTTCTTTTCGCGGGTAGGGAATACCCATCGCGCGGATTTGGCTTACCGATTCAGATGCTCCCAATGGCAAGCAGTTAGCGGGTGCGTGGGCGTAAAACCCGGGCAAGCATAAGGGTAGGTTGTAATAAGGCGGATCCGCCCCGTTAAAGGCGGTAACGCGCTGGACCGGGAAGACACCACCAATTAACAAGATCAAGCCAAGCCCAAGCATCAACCAAACATGTTTTCGATTCATGAGGCTATTATACCCATCAACCATTTGCTCAATACCTCGTCGTGATACACCCAGTCGTTTTGCGCGATTGACTCAATCAAACAAATTTCATTAAGTCAACAGCAAAAGGTTTTTATCTGAATTTATAGCTCTCACCCTTCCTCATTTTCATTAGAATCTCTTCACTTTTCTATCTCAATTTTCCTTACAATCTGCTAAAATGAAGCAACTGCAGAAATCAGGAGTTAAAGATGAAAATCCCGATTTATCACGTCGATGCTTTTGCTGTAGAACCTTTTAAAGGCAACCCCGCAGCGGTTTGCATGCTGCAATCTCCACGCAGCGATACGTGGATGCAGCAAGTAGCGGCTGAGATGGCACTTTCGGAGACCGCTTTCCTTCTCCCCAAAGGAGAGGGCTACAATTTACGCTGGTTCACACCCAAAACTGAGGTGGACCTATGCGGGCACGCTACGCTTGCCAGTGCACACATTTTGTACGAATTCGGGTTTTACGAGCCCGATGAAACCATCGCTTTTTACACCCTAAGCGGCAAAATTACTTCAAGCTTTTCCAATGGGACAATAGAACTCGACATGCCCCGCCGTGACCCAACCCCTCAGCCGATTACACCAGAGATCGTTGACGTTCTAGGGCAGGAACCATGCGCAGCTGCTATTTATACCGATCAGGTTTTACTGGTGGAATTGGAAAGCCCGGATGCGGTGCGCAGCTTTGAACCTGATTGGAAGAAAATTGCTACTCTCCCCCAGGTTGACCTTATTATTACAGCGCCTTGCTCAGAGAAGTACGACTTCATCTCACGCTTTTTCTCGCCTAAAACCGGCATCTACGAGGATCCCGTCACAGGGATGGCACACTGCGTACTCGCTCCTTACTATGCTGAGCGCATGGGTAAGAGCAGATTCCACGCTTATCAAGCTTCGCCACGCGGCGGTGAAGTCTGGGCACGCTTAGGTGAAGATCGCGTATATATCGGCGGGAAAGCTGTAACCGTCGCACAAGGCGAACTGCTCCATCAGAAAGCATAAGAAGAAAGCGCAAAAGACCTATCTTACGAAATCGAGAAAAACGGAGATTAGCCGAATACATTACGCGGGTTTTATATGTACTGAATTGAAATGAGTGGATGGAGTTAACGGATGGAATTACTCAAACAACGCATCTTGAAAGACGGAAGCAATTTAGGCAACGGTATCCTCAAAGTGGATCGGTTTATCAATCATCAGGTTGACCCGATATTGATGGATGCCTGTGGAGCGGAACTGGCACGCCTTTTTGCCCCTGTCCGCGCTGAAAAAGTCCTCACTGCAGAGATTTCAGGCATCGCACCAGCCCTTATGACCGCCAAATACCTACAGGTGCCCGTGGTTTACGCCCGCAAGTCCAAACCTGTAACCATGCCCAATCAAGTCTATTTGACGGTCGCTCCTTCGCATACCAAAGGGATAAAAGTTGAGTTGATCGTCTCGCCTGAATACTTAGGAAAAGGTGAACGCATTTTGATTATTGATGACTTTTTAGCCTCCGGTCAGACAATTGCCGGCTTAGTGCGCTTGGCACAGGTTGCGGGCTCGGAAGTCGTTGGCATTGGTGCACTGATTGAAAAGACTTTCGAAGGCGGTCGCGAGCTGCTTTCTTCTCTTCATATTCCGATCCACACATTAGCTGTGATTACATCTATGGAGGACGGCAAAATCGTCTTCGCTGATTAGCTTAACTCCTTTCTCCATGACCGATAAAATTCTCATCCTCGATTTTGGCTCCCAATACACCCAGCTCATCGCTCGGCGGGTGCGCGAAGCGCACGTTTATTGTGAGATTAAACCCTGGAACGCTGCCGAAGCAGATTTGCTTGACCCCGAAACCCGTGGGGTAATCCTTTCGGGTGGGCCGCTGTCGGTTTACGCACCGGATGCACCAAAAATTCCCACCACAATCTTGCAAAGTAACCTGCCTATACTGGGCATATGCTACGGTATGCAGGCGTTTACCATTCAATCAGGGGGCGAGGTCACCCCGGCGCAGGAGCACGAATACGGATTAGCAACCATTCAAGTGTTGATGCCAAACCCTTTACTGCCAGAAGGTGAAATGATCGTGTGGATGTCCCATGGTGACCGGATAAAACAGCAGCCGCCAGGCTGGCAAGTATTGGCACGCTCTGCCAATAGCCCCATCGCTGCCATTGGTGACTTAGAAAAACAGCGCTTTGGCTTGCAATTTCACCCCGAAGTGCGCCATACCCCCCAAGGAGCGCAAATCCTGCGCCGTTTCGTCATCGATATTTGCGGGTGCAAGTGCGATTGGACCCCCGCTTCTATTATTGAACAAAGTGTTGCAAACATTCGCGCGCAAGTCGGGCAAGGGCTGGTGCTCTCTGCAGTGAGCGGCGGCGTAGATTCTAGCGTGGCGACCGCTTTAGCTCAGCGTGCTTTAGGAGAGCAAGTCTACAGCGTTTTTATCGATACAGGTTTATTACGTAAAGGCGAACGCCAGCAAGTGGAAGCTACATTCCGCCCACTCTTAGGAGAGCGCTTGATGGTCGTAGATGCCTCAGAGCGTTTCTTGAGCGCACTTCAAGGCATTACCGACCCAGAGACTAAGCGTAGAATTATAGGCGAAACCTTTATCCGCGAGTTTGAAGCGGCTGCCCGGCAAATCGGACCAATTGAATACCTCGTGCAAGGTACAATCTACCCCGATGTGGTCGAATCCCAGGGGCTGGGCGCTTCTCAGGCTCAACGCATCAAGAGCCACCATAATGTGGGCGGCTTGCCGGCTGATTTGCACTTCAAGTTAGTTGAACCCTTGCGCCTGCTTTTCAAGGATGAAGTGCGCGCAGTAGGTGAAGCGCTTGGTTTGCCGCACAACTTGATTTGGCGGCAGCCTTTCCCTGGGCCCGGGTTAGCCGTGCGCTGCTTAGGCGAAATCACCCGTGAGCGCCTGGAAACCCTGCGTGAAGCGGATGCTATTTTCACTGAAGAACTGGAGCGGGTAGGCTTGCTGCAAGTGCAGGAAGACTTTACCGGCACAGTGCAAGGAACTTCACAAGCCTTTGCCGTGCTTCTACCCATTAAAACCGTGGGCGTGATGGGCGATCAGCGCAGCTACCAGGAAGTTGTAGCGCTGCGTGCCGTTACAACGACCGACTTTATGACTGCCGATTGGGCACGCCTGCCGGAAGAGCTACTTGCGCGCGTCTCCAACCGCATTGTCAACGAGATCCCGAAAGTTAACCGCGTGGTTTACGATATCACCAGTAAGCCTCCAGCCACGATTGAGTGGGAATAAGAGATCAATTTAGTGTAAACCCTAGAAGTGCCCTCAAGGACACTCTCGGGTAAAATTGGCATAACCAAGATTGAGACTATGCCCCTCAAAATATTTAAACCCACCCCACTCTTCAATAATAGAGCCCCGCGCCATGAGGTCGGCTGGATCTCTAGGCTATTTATATGCGCGCTTCTCCTGGTATTCTTATCGATTCAGACATTGGCAGTTTTGGCAGCAGTTCTGCCACAACCGCAGCCCAGCTTGGAAGTCAGGAACATCGACACGCGCGAGTTCCCCCTCATCCGTGCGGAGGTCAAGCTGCGAAACCTGCCGGACCCCGCTGTTGACAAGCTCGACGCAACCACATTGCAAATTCTGGAAGACGAAAATATCCTGCCCGTCCGCAGTGTGGTGGAAAATTATGAGGGTTTCCATCTTGCCTTAGCCATTAACCCTGGCATAGCTTTGGCTTGGCGGGATGTAAACGGCATCTCGCGTTACGATAAACTCATTCGGGCTTTCACCCAACTCAATCAGAGCCTCGTCCCCGGCTCGGGCCACCGCTTCAGCTTATATATCAACCCGGATTATGAGCAGACGGGCTTTACCGATTTAGATTCTCTCCTGATTGCCTTAGCAGATTACCCCGGAAACATGCGCCAGATGCAATCGAGCATTATTAGCCTGCAGCATGCTCTGGAGGCTCTCAGTGCAGATGAGAGCGGTCAGGATAAGACGCTGCTATATATCACAGTTTTACCGCTCCTTGGCGAGGATGTGCTGCTGGACGAGATGCTCCAGACCGCGCTTGACCATCACATTACCATCAATATTTGGCTCACAGAGAACCCGGAAGTCAGCACTTACCCACAAGTCTCCCACCTGCGCAATTTAGCTGAAGGCAGCGGCGGCAGCATGTTCCTCTTTTCCGGCTCCGAGCCTATCCCTGACCCGACGAGCTACGTCCTCGGATTAGGTAAACGGTACCAGATATCGTATCTTTCTCAGGTACGCACAAGCGGTGAGCACCAATTAGGGCTCAGCCTGCAGACCAGTGAAGGCGTGGTAACCTCTCCGAACATTACCTTTTCTGTAGAGGTGCTGCCGGCAAAAGTGGAGTTCATTAACCTGCCCCAAACTATCAGCGTCCAAACTGCAGCAGATGGCTCACTTTCGCCAGCGGAGCTGCCATTGGAGATCACTGTCAATTTCCCTGATAGCCATCCACGCAGCATCACCCGAGCTAGCTTATGGATAAATGGAAACCTTTATCAGGAAAACACCTCGGCTCCTTACTTTAGCTTCCGCGTTAACCTTACTGAATTTCCTGAGTCCCAGCGTTTGAGTTTGCAAGCGAAAATTAGCGATGAGCTCGGGCTGACGGGACAATCCGCACTGGCACCGCTTGATTTGGAAGTAATACCGGCTCCATCCTCACCTTCCAGCGCATTTTGGCGCAATCCGTGGTTCTTGGGGCTGCTGGGTGCTTTGTTTGTTGGTCTATTGACTTTCATCGTCCTGCCCGCACGCAGAAAGCGAACGCGCTTGGCAAAAAAAGTTCCGTTGCCGGAAGCAGGAGATCTGCCCCTGCCCCCCGCCCAAAAGATCTTGGCGACGCTTACACGTTTGGATTCAGACAACATCCCGTTACCGGAAAAACCAATCCCTATCTCGCAAGAATTGACGATTATCGGCAGAGATCCTGAATTATGCCAACTTTCCTTCGCGGATCCAGCCCTCGAGCCGATGCATTGTCAGTTGCGGATGCTGCCAGAGGGAAAATTCCGCCTCACCGATTTTCATAGTAAAGCCGGCACTTGGGTCAATTATGCTCCTGTTGGTCAAAGCGGTCTGATTTTGCAGCAAGGTGACATCATTCATATCGGTTCGCTCACTTTCCGCTTTGGCAGTGGATCTGGAGTCGCTAGCGATTTAAGGGGGAGCAGTGAAGAAAATGTGGAACCTGTGGAAAAAGACACTGTGAGTCCCGATTCCCTTTCTTCGTAAAAAGCAACCATTAAAGCCAAATATGTTAGGTAGCAGTCTATAATTGAGTGCCAACTATTTGCATAGAATAAGCGTTTTCAAAGCGGCTTCAAAGCTTGCTTGTCCTCATCCCAGATATATGTTAAAATACGGCGAAATGGAGGGATGGCCGAGCGGACTAAGGCGCCTGTCTTGAAAACAGGTATGGGGAAACCCATCGTGGGTTCGAATCCCACTCCTTCCGTTCGGAACAAACCGACATCTGGGGAGGTGCCAGAGTGGACGAATGGGGCCGCCTGCTAAGTGGTTGTTGGAGTAAAATCCAACCGAGGGTTCGAATCCCTCCCTCCCCGCTCTTTATTAGCGAAAGCACCGCAAATGGTGCTTTCGTGTTTTAATCGATGATATGCTTCAGACAGAGATAACTTTTAACCCAGCGTAAAAACAAAGGGTGAATAAACAATAGCCTTGACAAATAACCTTAAAATTAGCAATGATTAACCCAGACAATCTTCTTCAAATTTATAGCTCGAGAAAGACCTAATGAACAGGAGGGCAGCATGACAAAAGAACACCTACTAGCAATCGATAATGGCACGCAATCGGTACGCGCAATGGTTTTTGACCTGCAAGGCAACATGATCGCCAAAAGCCAAGTGATGATCGACCCGCCTTATCAATCCCCTCAGCCTGGTTGGGCTGAGCTGGATCCATTGGTGTTTTGGGATTCAGTTTGTCTTGCTTGCCAGAAGCTCTGGGAAATGCCAGGGATGGAGAAGGAAAAGCTTGCTGGAGTCGCTTTAACCACCCAACGCGGCACAGTCATCAACGTGGATAAACACGGGAAGCCTTTACGCCCAGCAATCCTCTGGCTGGACCAACGGCGTACGCCTGGGCTCAAACTTGTCGGCGGGTTATGGGGGTTACTATTTGGGCTGGCTGGCATGAAAGAAACCGCTGCCTATCTGCAAGCAGAAGCCGAAGCTAACTGGCTCAACACTTATCAAAATGAACTCTGGAAAGCTACGCACAAATTTCTTTTTCTTTCAGGCTATCTCACCTATCAATTGACGGGTCGCTTCGTCGATTCCGTAGGCTGCCAGGTGGGCTACATGCCTTTTGATTACAAGCATTTACGCTGGTCTTCCCCTTCCGATTGGAAGTGGCAGGCTTTGCCTGTGCAGCCAGAGATGCTGCCCGAACTCGTCCCGCCAGCTGAAATTTTAGGCGAAATTACCCCTGAGGCGGCTGCTGCAACCGGCATTCCTGCCGGCTTGCCGCTCATCGCCGCAGCTGGTGATAAAGCTTGCGAAGTGATCGGCTCAGGCTGTTTAGAACCTAACGTTGCCTGTCTTTCTTTTGGCACGACCGCTACGATAAACACGACCCACAAGAAATACATCGAAGTTATTCCGCTCATCCCGCCTTATCCCTCTGCTATTCCCGGGCGCTATTCGCTCGAGGTGCAAATTTTCCGCGGCTACTGGATGGTAAGCTGGTTTAAGCAAGAGTTTGGTATGGATGAAGCCCGTTTAGCAGCACAATTAGGTAAAAAAGCCGAAGAACTGTTAGATGAAATGATTAACTCTGTACCAGCCGGCTCACAAGGGCTGATGCTGTTACCTTATTGGGCGCCTGGGCTCAAAATTCCCGGCCCGGAAGCAAAAGGCGCCATAATCGGCTTTGGAGATGTGCATACTCGCGCTCATTTATATCGTGCAATGCTCGAGGGGCTCTCTTATGGCTTGCGGGAAGGTGCTGACCGCATTAGCCGGCGTTCACACATACCTATTGACCAGATCCGTGTGACAGGCGGCGGCGCGGTGAGTGACCCAGCCGTGCAGCTCACTGCGGATATCTTCGGCTTGCCAGCCACGCGGCCACATGTTACCGAAACGAGCGGGCTGGGTGCCGCAATTGATGCTGCGGTCGGGCTCGGCTTGCACCCAGACTTTGAAACCGCCATTGCTGCCATGACCCGCACAGGCGAGAGTTTTGAACCCAACCCTGCGAATCACCAAATTTATAACGAACTTTACCAGCGGGTCTATCTGAAAATGTACAGCCAGCTCAAGCCGCTTTATGAGGAAATTCGCGATATCACGGGTTACCCACTCAAGTTCTGAGTTGGCAAATCCAAATCAGGCCGTCCTTTAGCTTTCCGCCTGTTATAATCATGCTAAATATCCGTATATTGGAGCGTGCGCATGATTCACTACCTCACCTCAGAACAAGAAGCCCAAATCGAAACCTGGCTGAGCCAGCTCACCTTAGATGAAAAAATAAAGCTGCTTTCCGGCGCGGATACTTGGTCTACGCAAGCTATTCCGCGTTTAGGCATTCCAGATGTGATCATGACCGATGGCCCTCATGGAGTACGAGCAGACCGTGCCAGCGCCAAGCGGCCGTATGGCGATTCCACTGCTTTTCCGACTGGTCTTGGGGTTGCTGCTACGTGGGATCGCGAGCTGGTGCATGAAATGGGTGCAGCGCTCGCAGAAGAATCTCGCGCTTTAGGATGTGATGTCCTTCTGGGACCTTGCGTCAATATTTTACGTGCTCCATTAGGTGGGCGTAACTTCGAAACTTACTCGGAAGATCCTTTTTTGGCAGGTGAAATCGGGGTCAATTGGGTGCTTGGCTTGCAAGGCAAAG
>DNSH01000021.1 GCA_003499715.1 Candidatus Mesolinea sp.
TTATAAATACTCTTTTTCAAACATGCAAGTGTAAATTTTTGCTTAGAATAAGTTAAATTTCGTATGACAACATCATCATCTGTCAATCAAGAAGTATAATATAGGCACAATTACTTATAGAGAGGAGCTATGCCTGAGTATAGACGACAATCACCTCACCTTTAAAGTCTAAATATCAAGCATTAACACCGAACTAATAGTTCTAAAAGGAGATACGATGAGCCATATGTTTATTCCCGGGCCTGTGGATGTATCCGAAGAAGTGATGCAAGCCATGACCCAGCCTATGATCCCGCACCGAAGTAAAGAATTTGATGAGCTTTTCCGACGCACTGCCGAAGGTATGCAAAAGGTCTTTTTGACCCAAAATCGCGTCTTTCAACCCCCTGCTTCCGGTTCTGGAATGCAAGAGGCAGCTATGCGCAACCTAGTTGCCCAAGACGTGCTCGTCTTAGTGAATGGCGCCTTCGCTGACCGATGGTACAAAGTTGGCGTCGCCAACGGCAAAGCTGTAGATCGGCTGGATGTGCCTTGGGGTGAAGCCCACACCCCCGAAATGTTGCACGATGCTCTCAAAGCCAAGCATTACGAAGCTGTTGCGATTGTGCACAACGAAACGTCCACTGGTGTTGAAAACCCCATAAAGGAGCTGGCAGCCGTTGTACATGAGGCCAGCCCAGATACGCTCATCATGGTGGATGCGGTTTCCTCACTAGGTGGCGTAAAAATCGAAACAGACGCCTGGGGTTTAGATTTTGTGCTAACCTCTTCGCAAAAATGCTTAGCGCTCCCGCCGGGGATGTCTTTTGCCGCCGTTTCTGATCGCGCCATGGCGAAAGCCGAAACCGTGCCTAACCGCGGCTGGTACTTTGATCTTCTGCTCTTAGAAAAGCACCGAATCAAAGATAGCACCCCCATGACCCCAACAATGCAAATCATTTATGGGTTAGATAAGCAACTAGAACGCATCTTCGCTGAAGGTTTAGAAAACCGTTGGGCACGCCATTCAGCTATGGCACAGCGCGTGCAAAGCTGGATGCTCGCGCACGACATGCCCACATTGGCGAAACCTGAGTTTTGCTCTAAAACCGTTTGTACAATTCAAAACACCCGCGAAATTGACATCGCAGCCTTGAATAAGTTCTTGCTGACCAAAGGCATGCGCATTGCCAATGGATATGGCGACCTTAAGAACAAGACATTCCGCATTGCCACCATGGGCGATACAACCATGGATGACGTCAACCAGCTGCTGGATGCTTTTGAGGAATACCTGAAGATCGCTTAATAATTGTCTGAAGCATAAGAGCCTGGAGTGCATCAGAAAGCCTCCAGGCTTTTTAATGGAGCAATTTTGACAGAAAACCAACGCGTTCGTATCGAAAAATTGGTTTATGGTGGCGATGGACTCGGGCGCTTGCCGGATAGCCGGGCTGTGTTTGTACCCTTTACCCTACCTGGAGAAGTGGTGGAGCTCCAGATCGTTCAAGAGGGAAAGAAGTTCGCCCGCGGCAAGTTAATCAGCATTTTGGAGTCTTCCCCTGCGCGCATTCAACCGCGCTGTCGGCACTTTGGCACGTGCGGCGGGTGCCACTATCAGCATATCGCGTATGATGCCCAGCTGCAGGCAAAGCTTTCCATAATGGAGGATCAGTTAAGACGCTTGGGCGGTTTTCTTACTCCACCTATTAGCGGCATTACTGCTAGCCCTGATCCATGGAACTATCGCAATCAGATGCAATTTCATCCAGCCCCGGAGGGAGGACTGGGGTTTATGGACATAGAAATTAAAACCGTTGTGCCGATTCAGGAATGCCACCTGCCTACAGAGGGGATTAATGCACTTTGGCCACAGATTGACCTCGGTGCGGAGACTGGGCTTACCCGCATAATCTTGCGTGAGGATAGCTTTGGTGAGCTCATGCTGGTGCTGGAAGGCGGCGACGAGCTTGGTCCCGAGCTCAGCCTGGACTTGCCCGTCTCGGTGTGCTACCTCAAACCGGACGGGAGCTGTCTGACACTTGCTGGTCAGGACCAACTCATCTATCAGGTGCTAGGGCGCCAGCTTAGCCTTTCGCCGGAATCCTTCTTCCAGGTAAACCTGGGCGTAACGGAAAAGCTAGTGGAATATGTGCTCGCGCGTCTGCCTCAGGCGCCCGCTCTGAACACGCTGGAACTGTATGCCGGTGCGGGTTTGTTCAGCCTCTTTTTGGCAGAACGCAGCCGTGAACTCATCGCTATCGAAAGCTCGCCATCCGCTTGCTATGACTTTACCAACAATTTGGATGCCTACGATAATGTCCGCCTGTATGAAGGACCAGTTGAGGAGGTGCTGCCCGCGCTCATAGATGACCTCCCATCTTTAGACTTAGTCCTTCTCGATCCACCGCGCGCCGGCCTGCACCCTAAAGCGCGTGAGAGCTTGGAAAAACTAGCGTCTGAACATATCATCTACATCAGCTGCGACCCGAGCACCTTAGCCCGCGACCTGAAGCATCTCTGCGCCGCCGGGTATAAACTCGTGGACCTGCATCTCTTTGATATGTTCCCGCAGACCTATCACATGGAAACGGTGGCGATACTACAGAGGGGATGACTAACTGATTAAGACAATTCTATTTTGATACTTTAGTACAATTCTATCTAATCTTGACATTAGTCAATTCGCCAAGGTAGTTACATCTCTAAAGTGCTACAATTATTCCAATAGAAGGAAATAACCTGTATGATTGATTACCAGTTTGGCGGACCGAACTCAACATGACCGCCTGCAGAAGTGACCACGCGCATTTATGGTAAGGTGGAGCGACGATCCTTACTGTTAGTTTGATGGTAGAGCTTGCGTGTACCATTGCTCTGGCGATGGAACTTGCAACCACTACGGATCGGCAAAGAAAATCCTTGAGCTCGACCTATACAATGACGGACAATAGTGAAACCATTGAACTGACGAAGAGCAGTGAATTTGCTGCACGAGCCGCCCGCATAATGGTATCATTGTGAACAACGATAAATTAGAGCGGGTATATGGGTTGCAATCACCAATCTGACAGGAAGGACTGCAATTAGCCATGGAAAGTAGATATCTGGGAAATATAGACTATGAAAACAAGTTTTAATATTAATCAATTGACAACAGATAAGAGACATGAGACGGCTGTTGTTCTGCATCTCTATTACACTGAACTTTTTAATGAGGTGAAGTCATATCTTGATAATCTCGGTGATGCATTTGACCTGTATATTTCACTACCTGAGGATCAAGCCGCATTCGAATCTAGGATACGTGAGGAATATCCTGAAGCGATGATCTTATTGGTGCCAAACCGCGGGCGCGATCTTGCACCTTTTATTGAACTGTTGAAAATCATAATACCCTTAGGCTATGAGACGCTACTTAAAATTCATACAAAGAAGACTCTTCATCGTGAAGATGGCACCATGTGGCGTCAGGATGTTTTCAGTAAACTCCTGGGCTCAGAAACGCAAGTAGCAAGGATTCTTAAGGCTTTTTCTTCGGACAAAACACTTGCAATGCTCGGGCCACAGGATCACGTGCTTGATTCTCGTTTCTACATGGGTAAGAATGCTGCAACAGTTCAAGACCTCCTCTACCAATGCGGTTATGCCCAAAGCTTGCCAGAATCATTCTTCTTTGTGGCTTCGACAATGTTCTGGGCAAGGCCGGAAATTTTCAAACCTCTCCTAAAAGCTAAACTCTCGTTTGATGATTTTGAAAGTGAGCCACTACCGGTAGATGGCAGTCTTGCGCATGCGCTAGAACGGTTTTTTGGATTACTGGTGGAAGTTCAAGGCAAAAAAATCCGGTCCATCAATGCTGAGGGTGAATTAGGTTTACCGGATCCTTTTGAGATTTACCCTTTCGCCACACCTCCTGCCCATTTACGGCTTCGCAGTCTTAAATCAGTTGTTTTCTATCGGACTTATGAAGAAGCTTACGCTATTGAGTATCTGCGAGTGACGGCACCATTCAGAGCTTCAGGTCTGCAGGTTATTGATGGTGGTAATGATCCGGAACTGGTAAGTCAAGCCGATGCAGTCATTTTTCAGCGTGAATTTCCCAAAAACCTCCCGCTTTATGACCAAATTATTGCCAAAGCCCGATCTGGTGGCAAGTTTGTGCTCTATGACATAGATGATTTACTTTTCGATCTTCCAGAGGATCATCCAGAGCGAACACAAGAGCTTTACAATGCTGCGTTGCTGCCGATGATGTCGGCAATTATCGATGCTGATCTAGTGCTGGTTCCCACAGAAGAAATGCGCAAGGTTGTTGAAAGCTTTAACCCCAACGTGATCGTTTTACCTAATTACCTGGATGATACTATTTGGCAGCTAAAGGAACCCATCCAGAAAGAGTCAGATGAACCTATTGTCCTGGGTTATATGGGCAGTAATTCACATACTCCTGACCTTGGGATTATTGAACCTGTACTGCGGGACTTACTCTCTAAGTATAAAGGAAAGCTTAAGCTTGAAGTTTGGGGTACACCGCTCCCTGACGGGTTACAGGGCTTCGAAGGCGTCCTCTGGCACCCTTCACCTACCAATGTTTATACTGATTTTGTCGAATTCTTTCAGTCGCTTAAGTTTGACCTCGTGATTGCTCCGTTGGCGGATAATCTTTTCAATCGCTGCAAGAGTAACTTGAAATTTTTAGAGTATAGTGCAATTGGTGCTCCTGGGGTGTACAGCCAAATTCCACCATATGAGGGAATAGTTGAAGATGGTGTAAATGGGTTCCTTGCGAGCAACAAGACAGAATGGTTCGATAAACTGAGCATGCTTATAGAAAAACCAGAATTGCGCCGACAAATGGGAATAGCTGCTCAGAATACTGTAAAGGAGAAATGGCTGCTTTCTCAGAATATTCATTCATGGCAGGACATCTTTGGCAAACTTAACCGGAATATTTTCCTGGAAGACCGTCATAAACCCATACGAGCGTACATCGCTAACATCGTCAACCGTCAACTTTTCAGCGACCGGGAAAATGCGGCTTCGAGATTTCAAAACCTTGAACACGAAGCATCTTGGAATATCCAGTCTCTCACACAGCAAT
>DNSH01000046.1 GCA_003499715.1 Candidatus Mesolinea sp.
TGACAAGTAAGGAATTAGCCCGGAAGACAGAAGTAGAACGGGCGTTGGATCACAGAATTACCCAAAAGGAAGCAGCGGCAAGGCTAGGGATCAGTGAACGGCAATTTCGACGCATCCTGCGAAGATATCAACAGGAAGGAGATGGAGGATTAGTTTCAAGGAAACGCAGGAAGCCAAGCAACCGCAAGCCGAATAAGTACCGTTATCGCGTTTCCCGAGGACAAGATGGTTACCAACCGTATCAAGCCTCCATCCCCGCTTTCATTGGCCCTGCATTTACCGATCCTACAGTTCAATTGCTCAAACGCAAACTCGTCGAGGATCGTTCACTCTCCACTGTCTAAGATATGGACATTTGAAACAGTTACGTTTTGGGAGTGTTGAAAAACAATATATGATCGTTTACGCCTAGATTCTTAAAAAAATTAATAACGATATCCCCTTACCCAGTCATCTCCTGGGTTCAAATCATTACTGCTTTTATATCTGAATCTACCTGGAGATTGTAGACCTTCTGATAGCTGAGGGGCACGAATAAATTGAGAACTTGGTGAATAAGAAGGCATATATAAAAATGAACAGAATATTTTTAGCGTACTCATCCAATAGTTTAGAGCAGATACAAATAAAAAGAGCGGAAAAAAATTTTCCGCTCTAGATCAAAAGTAGTATCGTAAGAAAATTTACTTTGCTGAAGGGTCTTTGCCCGCGAGCAAGTTTTCAACAATTTGCCTTAGCGTGCTTTCAGGGACAGCTCCCGGCAGGATCCAACGCTGGTTGAATATCAGTGTGGGCACGGCGTTGACTCCCCATTGCTCAGCCTCGCGTAAATCCATTTCCACAGCCTGCTTCGCCGCCGGGCTGGCAAAATCCGCTTCCCAGCGCACCACATCCAGCCCAATTTCTGCCGCACAATCCTTGAGCACCGCGGGGTCCACAATATTGCGCGCCTCAACGGCATGCGCCTTCTGCACGCGGTCGAACATATCCCAATGGGCTGGCATGCCGCCTTGCATCTCTGCTGCCTTACAAGCTAGCAAACCAGGCATAGAGTAAGGATAAGGAAATGTGCGGCTGCGCATCAAATCCACATTTATCGCTTCGCCATCTGGCTGGGAAGCAGCTGCCGCCCAATGCCCCAGGATTTCAACCTTACCTTCTTCAGCGCCACCAAACATACGGGCAATCGCATTGCGATCTGGGGCTAATGCAAAGGCATGGTGAACCACTTGCACCTGGGGATAATCCTTGATAATACGACGTAGCCTCGCCGAGGCTAAAAAGCACCATACACAAAGCACATCGTGATAAAAATCAAGCCTAAGTTCAGACATTAATTCTCCTCGATAAATTCTGGTTGTGATAAATCCGCGGTGCTCAAAAGCAAAGCGTTAGATGAAGGATCATGCAGGAACAAGCCATCCGGTCGGCGCTCGAAAGGCACGCCCTTTTGGGTTAACAAGCCATCCATGCGCTCAAGCTCCTGGGCGTTAGGCAAATTGAAGGTGAAATAGAGCAGCCCAAGCGCATCTTCAGGTGGCGGCGGCGCGCCTTCACCCTGCCATGTATTGAAGCCGATATGGTGATGGTAACCGCCTGCAGAAACCATGCCCATGCGGAAGCTTTTGGCGACGCCCATATCATCAAACCCCAAGATTTCGTGGTAAAAGTGACGTGTTGCTTCTAAGTCTGCCACGTAGAGGTGAAAATGACCCATGCGTGTCTCTGGCGGGACGGGTAAATCTAATAGATCTCCGGGCTCGAGATGGGAAAATAGCTCATCAAGGTCCAACGGTTCACGCCCATCGCTAAGCCTGCCATCTGCATGCCGAGCAACAAACTCACCGTTGATCACCTCGGAGATGCCATCTTCGGGAGATTCACAGTAAAGCTCAATCGTGTTGCCCTCGGGGTCATCCACATAAGTTGTCTTGGTCATTATGTGGTCAGTCGGGTAGTTTTGCCAACGCATCGAGAAAAGGCGCGCTACAACCCGGGCAAGCCCCCGCCGGTTTGGGAAGAGAATTGCAAAGTGATAGATACCCGTCACCCCACGATAGCGCCGGCCTTTGGCAATCTGAGTCAGACGCACCAAGTCTCTGCCCTCGATGCCCAATCCAGCGCTATTTCCTTTGCGCCAGTTGAGCTGCAAACCAATGGCTTGTTGGTAAAATAACACCTGATTATCAAGATTGTTAACCTTAAGATGGACATAGCCCGGAAGGGTGTCTGGATGAATACGGTCAGCCGCAATGGCTATGGGTTGGGGGACATTAAGCATCATTCTTCTCCTGAAGTGTTAGCTGCAATAGCATGAACTTCTCTTCGAAAGCGAAAATTCTAAAATCTTCTTGTGCACGCATAGTTTCCTTGCAGCCTAATCTTGCTGGACCTCTGATATGAGCTGCTTGAGTGCTTGCTCAAACACTTCATAAGGCTGCGCACCCACAATCGCATAACGGTCATTCAAGATATAGGTTGGAACGCCATCGATGCCTAACTCTGCAGCCTGTCTGACTTGTTCACTCACCAATGCAGTGAATTTTCCTTGCTCGACCTGCTCTCGCATTTCATCAGCATCCAAGCCTACCTCTTTAGCCGCCTGCTGTAAAACCTCCCATCGGCTAATATCTTCCCCTTGCCCGTAATAGTAGTCGAAGACAGTCTGATGGAATTCATTAGCCTTACCTTTTTGACGGGCATACTCGGTAGCTTCGTGTGCTAAACGTGTGTTCGGGATTCGATCCGGGAAGATCATCCTCAAGCCAGCAGCATTCGCCATTTGAACTAAGTGGGTTTGCACCCCCTTCATGTGCGCCTTGACTTGAGCCGGCAGCTCCATACCTTCCGGTGGGGTGTCCGGACGTAAGTAAAAAGGCATCCAGGTCACCTCCAAGGGGTAATTCTGGCTAAGCTTCTGCACTGCACCCTGCCCAACGTAACACCAAGGGCAAACATAATCAGAATAAATGGTAAGCTTCATAGTTTCCATTATTAGGACTCCACACTATTTTCTCTCATGCTTTCCAATTGGATCTGCTCCCTTACTTCTGGAACAATTTCGTTCAAGAAGATCTTCACCTGGGTTTCTCCATCTCCAGCTACCGGCCAGAATATAAACGTATCATGACGGTAGCGGCGGTGAAAATGCAGCAAGGTATCCACCCACTCCTGAGGGGATCCTTGGAGTAAGCCGGGCCGATTAAAACGAAAGCGTTCACCGGCATGCGTCTGGATAGCGCCAAAAAGGTTGTAGCCTCGGCGCACATCTTCCGGCTTACGCCCAGCCTTTATGGCACCTTCATCCAGCCATTGGTTCACCTGATCCAACTGTTCTGGCAAAATATATATTGTGCCAATCAACCAACCATCGCCTCTGCTGCCTGCTAAGCGCAGCATCCGTTCCTGACCAGCGCCAATCCATAAAGGGATGCGGTGCGCAGGCTCCGGTCCGCTCACAAGCCGGCCAAGCTGATAAAACTTTCCATGATAGGCAAACTGGCGTCCTGCAGCAGATAACATTCCCTGCAAGATATCCAAGTATTCTCGAAAAGCCTGATAACGCTCTCCTGGGGTTTCTCCAACCAAGCCTCCCCAAGCGCGCATTCCTTCAACGTAGCCGCCGGAACCTAGCCCCAATTCCAACCTGCCTCCGCTAATCACATCCAAAGTGGCTGCCATTTTAGCCATCATAGCCGGTGGTCGTAGGGGGGAGTTGAGCATGTTTGTAGCTAGGTGCACTCTTTCCGTACGCGCAGCCAGAGCAGAGAGTAAAGTCCAAGTATCCAAAAACTCCGGGTTATAGGGATGGTCTTGGATGGTGATCAAGTCCACGCTGCTGGCATCTGCCAGCTTGGCGCGCCGAAAAGCTTCCTCTACCCCAACTTTATTCGGGTCAATGGCAATGCCAAATAAGGGTGTATTCGTGACGGCGGTCATCGTTTCTTCCTACACTATCAGTACTAGCAGGTTAGTCCTGCGCGGTATTTTCTACATACTTGGCTGGATTTTCTTCAAAGGCCTGCTGGCAGCCAGCCGAGCAGAAGTAATACTTTTCTCCAGCATATTCGCTCACATATTGAGCGCCTTCCACTTTCACTTCCATCTTGCAGACAGGGTCGATTTTAGTTTCCATGATTTTCTCCTTTTCATCATCGGAATAACATTCCCCAGTTAGGGGGTCACAAAAGTTACCAATGGCTTGGATGCCAAATTGTTTCAAGTCGATGGTTTCGATTTTTTTCATTGCGCCTCCTCTGGATACCAATGCGAAACCCACATGCTTAACTCTCGATAAACTGCGACTAGGTCTTTCCCTTTAGGAGTAAGCTCGTATTTAACATGGCGCTGGGCATCGGGGATCACCTCGCGGTTTACAATTCCCTCAGCTTCCAACAGTTTAAGTCGTTGAGTCAATGTGGCGGGGTTGATTCCGCCCATCAGCTCTTGCAGCTCACAAAATCTGCGCGGCTCCTGAAGGAAATAGATAATTTCTAAAGTCCATTTAGAGCCGAGGAACGAAGTTGCTTTTTCAATGGGGCAGGTAAGTTTCATCTTCATCACTACTATATTTTTTATAGTAACTATATCCTACTCTTTTTATCTACATTGTCAACTTTGCAGCAGATAAAAGATTGTGCAACCAAAAAAATCCAGCGCCTTTTGGGAGGTGCTGGATTTAGATTGGTACAGTTATGCAACAAACTGTTTTATGGCGCACCGTAGAGCGGGATGCGAGCGCCATTGACACGATTCGCCTCCTCTGAGCAGAGGTAGAGCAGCGCTGCAGCAATCTCTTCTGGTGTGGTCCAGCTGGCGTTCTTGGGCGAAGGTTCGCGCTCGCGTTGGTGTTCCACGTCGATGCTGCGCACCCGGAGAATGTTCGCTGTCACTCCAGTATTCTTGAGCTCCTCAGCCAGCGTCAGCATCAGAGTTTCTTCGGCGACTTTGCCCACGGTATAAGGCAGGCTGTTTGCCGGTGGCGCACCGACCCCGGGCGTCGAGATGATGACATAGCGCCCCCAGTGATTTTCGCGCATGTGCGGGATGAATGCTTGGGCTAAATTGAAACTCGTCCAAAAGTGCTGGGCAAGCATGTTTTCGACTTCCTCAGGTGGAACTTCTGGTACGGGCTTGCCCGCAATCCACCCGCCGATGAAGTTAAAGAGAATTTCCACGCGCCTAAATTTAGCCAAGGCTGCCTCAAACACCTTCTGCGCCGACCCGCTCTGGGTCAGATCCGCCACGACCGTCAGATAACTCTCAGGGTCAGGCTTAAGCTCATCCACGAGTTGCGTTAGCCGCTCAGCATTGGTGCCGACGAGGACAAGCTTTGCTCCTTGTGCTGCAAATTCCCGTGCCACCACCCTACCTAATCCACCAGTCACACCGGCAATAACTGTGATTTTATTTTGAATAGCCATATTTTGATCTCCTTACGGGGAGTATAGTATACAGCTTTGTACTAACTGAACCAAAAGCTTATACGGGGCTGCTGTAGGATCTCGGTTAGTTTAGTTCTGGTAGTTCTCTTACCCCATTTCCAAGTCTAGCTAGCATTCGCAGGGCGCTTTCGTCTAAGTTAAGCATAAATATAACAATAGTAAAACGAAAAAATAA
>DNSH01000086.1 GCA_003499715.1 Candidatus Mesolinea sp.
TAGCGATCTTCCAGGGCAGCGAGGATAAGGTGGTCCCGCCGGAGCAATCCGAGCGCATTGCGGAGCGGCTGCGGGCTAACCGCGTACCACACGTCTACCGTCTCTACGAGTGCGAGGGACACGGCTTCCGCAAGGCTGAGACGCTCATCGATTACTACCGGACCGCCGAGCGCTTCCTCAGCGAGCAGGTGATCTTGAGGGAGTGAAAGAGGACATAGAGCAGCTGAGGTCGCGCTTAGCTGGGTAGAACCTAGGTTTTTTACATATCAATCGCCTATCTTGCGCTTAAGTTCTCCGATGCCTGCATCCAGATTATAAACATCGATTACAACGATGCGATAGCCTCTTTCGCGTAAGCGTTTGCGTTTGTCATCATCGGAAGCCTGAATGAAATCCAAGTAATGCACCGAGCCATCCACAAAAACAAGTGTCTTGGGCTCGTAGAAGAAATCGCAAATAGCGATTGGAAACCCTGTGGGGTCATAAATCGTTTTTTGGGCTTCATCAGGCAATTTCAGCCTCTTCTGCTTGATGCCTTCCAAAACTATTCTTTCTGAATCCCATTCACACTTGCTGAGGAGTTCATCAAAGTGAGTTTGATCAAATTTTTCTAGAGGTTTAATCTCAAACTCCCCTAATGCGGCAATCCAATCTAACGCTAAGTGACGGTCAAGATACGCGTGATCGCGTTGATTGTAGAAGGAGAGCAAGCACTGATAACATGCTTTTTCACATCCATTCTCGTCATGTACATGCAAAATCTCTTGTGCCTTTTCCAACACCAACTTGAATGCGTTACTTTCTACCATAGAAGATAGTGAACCAGTACCTCCCGAGGTATTTTCATAAAATATCATGCGGTACGGGGTTTTAGGGGAATCATTTTTGGCTAAGAAATAGCCAATTTCATCTTCTTCAAGGTTGAATGCAATCAAAATGCCCCGATGGATGGCAGTGATGAGTGACCTATAAAAGCTTTCTGATTCACCTCTATCAGGCAGTGGAATTTCTATTATCAATACATCACAATGCAATTCATGCATTAAGCCAAAATCGGTAATTAAATCCTCGTGCGTTGCATTTGATCGACAATTTCCTTTTCTAGATAAGGTTGAAATGTGATCTTCAATATCTTTTTCGGACCTTAACCACTTACCACAGCTCTTGCAGAGAGCAAAGGGAGAGAGATTGCCATCAGGCTTTCTGGCACCATGATTCATGAGGAAAATATTCGCTTGATTTTCTAAATATAAGTCTGCCCGAATACCATGCTGGCCAGCGAGGATGAAACTGAAGCTATGCCCCCCCGCGCGATAATGCTTACTAATTTCGTACCCCAGGCGCCGGCGCTCCTCTTCCTCAGCAGAAATAGCCTCTGACCGCCTGGCTGCCATATTAGGAATATGCATCGCAAATTCAGGATGGGTTAGGCTCAAATCCGCCCCACAAGCGCACATGGCACGGCCTTCAGCATCATTACCCAAATATACCCGCTCGCAGCTGGGGCAGATTAGAACTTTTATAAGGGTCAAATCCTGTTCAACAGCGGCTGTTCTGGCACTATCGATTTGATAGGAACTCCCACGATAATACACGTAATTCCCTGGAGCATACTCGCTCAGAGCAACGCTGGGGTCGCGGTTGATTTCCTCTTCACTTTCATAAAAAGCCAGGCTTACTGATTCTTGGGGGAAAGCGTAGGCTGGTAGAAACCCTTGCGAGGCAAGATAGCGGTAGGTATACCAACCGCTCTCTCCTTCACGCATGTCCTCTAGTCGTTTCGAGATGGTATTATTCCTGTCACTAAGGTTTTTATCACTTTTATTAAATTTAAGTGAATTATTATTTTGATCAAATTCACTAGTGAGGTTTTTATATTCTTCGCGCCAATATGAAAAAGCGTTTTCCAAATCATCTACAAAATAGTCAATGACATCCCTAATGTACTCTTCGGTAAGCCACTGAAAATCCAGCATTTCTTGCCTGAACGCCTCTTTCACCGCCTGAGTGAGCTCAGGAGCATAAGCTTCAATGGCATTCTCCCATGTAGATTTAAGGTCTGGGAACATAGGGTAACCTTCTTCATTTAACACCAGGATTTCTTTGATTTTTTCGGGTAATTTTAAGCCAGCTAATGAGCGTCCAGTTTTGGGGTTAACAATACCAGCGGCTAATACTTCGAGCACTAACGAATGGATGTGGGTCTTCACGAGATAGGGATTATCGAGGCGGAAGCGCGGAACCGAGATGATGCCGGAAATCATTTTTTCGGGGAAGCGGTAGAAATATTGATCATGCGGACCGCGAGCCAAGCTGGCACTCGCATAAGCCGTAATCATCGAGGGCTGCCCCTTGCGGCCGGCTCGCCCAGCTCTTTGAGCATAGTTACTCGGTGAAGGCGGAATATTGCGCATGGCGACGGCATTTAGCTCCCCAATATCGATGCCCAGCTCCATCGTTGGCGTGCAAACGATCACGTTCAAATCGTCATCCGGATTGCGGAAGCGCTGTTCGATCTCGATACGCTCCGATCCGCTGATTTGACCAGAATGCTCCCGCGCGTTCAATGGAACCGACTCAGCAATTGACCTGGTATAAGTTCGCAAATAATAGTTGTTAGTTAATTTCCCTGTTTGCAGTGTAATTTTACAGTTGGATTTGTAGCAGCTTCTCAGCGTATGAAAATGGTAAATAGACTGGCACTTTGGACATATTTGTTTTTCTTCAGCCTGATCTAACTGGAGAATAATGTTTTCGGGATTCACTTCTATTAATTCACCGTGGATGTGGTTGTATCCAATCACAGGCTGCTTGACCAAATAATGATTGCCAACCGCAAGCAGCTTCTCAATAGCTTCTCGCAATAAATCTCCGGCTTCGTTGGGAGTCAGACTCGGAAAGCTCTTGCGGACCCATCGATTAAGCGTAGTGTTGCCGTTTGTAATTCCGTAGGTTGTAAAATTCCTTCCTTCAGGTGCATCATCGCTGTAACCAATAGGACCCCAAAATTCTCGCTCGTGGATCTTCGCATCTTCGCTCAGAGCGTCAATAACATCGTTTCTAAACTGATTGAAGTCCTTAATGGCTCCATGTTTAATCGCCAAGTGCTGGCGCATAATCTCCAGAATGCCGTAGAGAAGGTCATAGCGCTGGTCAGGGTTTAGGGTGCGGAAGTACGTCGTATCCTGCCAGGATGGCTCATGCTGGGCAAAATCATTGAGGCCGTCATACGAAACCACCAGCAGACCAACATCTTCCAAGTTTTGGTGCAGGCGACGATGGGTGCCTTCCAACTCGATCAGCGTCAGGTACTCCAAGTAACGCTGGTATTTCCGGTCAATCTCCATAGCACGGCTGCCAAAAATATTCTCTTTACCTTGTTGGTAATCTGGCAGCAGACCTTCTTCCGCTAACACCATGAACATCGTGATGCCGATCTGATTGAAGGGAATTCCTGCCCCACTTTGCAGAAAACCTCGTTGGCTTGCCAATGTATGATAAAGTTGCTGGCGGAATTTAATCCGCCGAGCCATACTATTGATATGGGCGGATTGCAGGGCTGTATCTTGGCGGTTATCCGAAAAAGTGATAATCTTCCGCTGCCCAGGGGGCAAATTGCGCATTTCTGCCCCCAAGATGAGGTCGATGGCAGTGCATCGCCCCACAGTGCCATAGCTAAACAGCTTACCGAACTCCCGCGTTCTGCCGTCATATTCCACGCCGCACTCAGGGCAGAAAAGAAATGGCGCCGGTATAAAGATAGCATTGCTCTTTTCACTACTGCAATGATGATCCAGCGTAGCGTGCTGCTGGCAGACTTGATAAGCACGCGGCATATTCTCTTGCCGGTTTTTCTTAGTGTTGCCTGTGGCAGTACGCCAGGATTCAGGGATTTCAATATCCTCAATGGTTTTATTATCCCCTAAGAGCATCAGGTAACCGACCTCGCCCTCGGTGTTTAGGCTGTCTAACTCAGCGGGCTGCAAGCTGCCATCACTCATGCGGACCACGCTGTAAAACTCAGTTCCACAGCTGCGGCAAAAGACCAGCGGTAAGGTGGGCGATTGTTTATGCTGCTCGGCACAATCGGGGCAGAAGCGCTCGCCACGGTCATTAAGATGGAAATCGGGGGAAACACAAGCATAGAGGGGACGCCCCTGCGAGAAAAATTCGTGCATCTTGATTGGAAAGGCTGCCTTGTTTTGCTCCAGGATCTCAATCACCTGCTCCTCTGACCAATCCATCTCCTCGGCTACATTCAATAGGGACTTGGGTTTACTACGGATTGTTTCTAATAACGCCGTAAATTCAGGGGTCAGGTTTTCGGGCAGAGGGGCATACTTCTCCCCCACCACGTCATCAGCTTGGAAAGTTTCCCCGAACAAGCTGCTAGCGAAATGCGCTACCGCTTCCTGCGAGGTCTCGCCGCCAGCAGTTTCTACCGTTGCCGAAGTGCCAATGCAGGTGAGCTTGCCAATCGTACCGGTATGCTGCTTGAGCCGACGGATCAACGCTGCTACATCTGCGCCTTGTTTGCCCTTATAAGTATGGATTTCATCCAGCACCAGGAATTGCAACACGCCCTTGTGCCGGAAAAGGGTGCGGTCTTCGAAGCGGGTGAGCAGCAGCTCTAACATGACATAATTGGTCATGAGGATATCCGGCGGGTTATCCTGAATCTCCTTGCGCGAAAGCAGCTCGCAGCTGTAGGGTTTCTCGCGCTTCGTCAGAAAACGATAATCATTCAGAGCCTCTTCAGGGCTGCTTTTGGTATCCCCCGTATAACGCGCGATGGTCAAGCCAGAGTCATCCAACCGCGCCGAGAAATCCTCATATTGGTTGTTCGCCAGTGCGTTCATGGGGTAAATAATGACCGCTTTGATGCCCTTGATGCCGCGCGCCTTCATCTCTAATACACGGGAGACGATCGGGATGCCAAAGCCAAAAGATTTGCCCGAGCCGGTGCCCGTGGCAAGGATGACGTTATGCCCTTGGTGCAGCTTGCGGATGGCTTGGACTTGATGCTCATAAGGCTCAATCGGTGCTGAATCGAGCTGGTCAATTTTGCTGCGGGCAAACTTGAGCACGCCAGATTGCAGCACACCCTCCGCCACTAAGGATTGCAGGCTTTCTCCAGGCTGAAAAGGCAGGGCTATCTGAAGGTAGGGCGGCTTCCACAGCAAGCCGCCTACAACTTTGCGCTGCTCTATCCACGTTTGAATTTTGGGGTTGCGAATCTTTTGAAAAGAATCGACATAACTTTGGTAGTCTTCCTGAACCTCTTTGAGGGTATTGAACGGGTCAAATTTCTCGGTCATCCTATTTTGCCTTTCCTAAAGCACAGGGTATCACTTTTTGCGGATCTTTTTGTAGCCTGGGTCTTTGCCCAGGTGGACCTCGCGAGTATGGCGCTCGAGGTCAAAACCTAAGATATGTTTATCACAAATCGGGCAGCGGTAAAGCGTATAGTCTGAAATTATCGGGCTATCCGCCTGGGTGTTAAAAGGTAAGGACTGCTGCTCCTTAGTGGCGGGCACAGCTGCCGGCACAGCAGGGGGTTCTGGCTCTGCCGCATCTTCAGGCTGGGCAGGCACTGCCTCAAGCTGTTCTGCTGGCTCCTCCACATCAACGAGCTCCGGCTCGGGCTGCGCTGCATACTCTTCCGCCTCATCGAGCTCCGGCTCGGAATCGGGGAGGATGGGCTGGGCAGAGGGGCTCAGCACGGAGACGCGCTCTGCCAAGGGTGTGCAAGCGCCCATGAGCATGGGGTCATCAGCCAGGGCATCGAACTTCTCCAGAATGACGCGCTTGGTGCGGTATTCGCCATATTGGGCTTCATCTCTGCGCCGCACGATGGGGAAGGTCTCCAGGATGTAAGCAAACTCATCCCGCGTGAGGTTATAGAGATGCCCAAAGAGCGCGTCCAGGTCACAGCGCAGCTGAAAGCGCCGCTCTTCATCCCAAATGAAGGGCGGAAAGGGACATTCATAGGCATCCAGGCGATTTTCCCAACCCTTGGGGGTGAGGTTACCGATGCCCTCTGGGTTAGCCTGGTAATTACTGGTTCTTTGCTCTAAATAAAGCTGGCGCATTTCGGGCGCGCTCTCCTGCCAAAGTCGATTGGCAAAAGGCTGCATATCCCAGGCAGTGTAGATTAATTCAAATAACTTAGGTAATATACAACATCTAAGCTGGAAATTATATTTTTCATCTTTGAAAACCGGAGTTTGCATTAATATAAAATAACTTACACTCACTCCTCCAATTTTATTTCTTAAACAATAATCCCATATATAGCTATTCAAATTTGATAAGATCATTAATTCTGATTCTTTGTTTTTTTCTATATTTATAATTGGGGCTTTGTGTCCAACAGCATATAAAGGAATCTCACAAAAAACACCGGTTCTTTCGTTCATTGAACCTGCAATATCTCTAAAGACAAGTAAATTTATTATTTCCTTTCCTGAGAGGCGTTGAATAGTTTGATTTTGCGAAACCCAATATCTTGGAAAACTTACAAAATTAATATCTTGCAATTCTTTTTCAGTACAATTTACGGTTTTTGAATCTTCATACGACGCCCAGCGGTGATTAAAATGATAAAACATTTTTCCTTCGTAGAGAGGTAGATATACTTGCTCACCTTGGGTGAAAATATTCCCATGTAGCTCAAATCCTAAAGTTTCTAGCTGTTTTCTAGTGCGAAAAAGGTGAGAGTCGCTGGTCATATTAAACAAGCCTTGTTTGAAAGAAATCCCCCAAGGATTTTGGTTCGTTTTTTCATTAATTAGAACAGGTGCCTGCTGGTAAAGCTTACGCATTAAGTTGGCATCACTGCGAGACCTAAATATTGGGCAAGTTTGCGTATTAGGATTAAACAATGCAAAATCTTCGGGTGCCAACTCAAGGACTTTTTCTTCGTTTTGTAGGTCATCAGCCGATAATAAGAAAAAAGCAAATTTAATGGGTTGTTTACTTACATTTTCTGTACCTTGCAAAGTAAGCAAACAGAATTTCATGTTTCCGGCAACATCTGCAAAAATTTTTTTACGATTTTCAAAATCATACAAACTTACGAGTTGTCTCGTCGAAACCAAATATGAAAAAAAGTTTCGATTTCCGTAATCCGTGGCTAACCCTGTGGGTACGATAATTCCCGCCCTGCCTGTCGGCGAGATTAGTCGGCGGTCTTTTTCTGCAAAGACCGAGTATAGATTAATCCTACCGCTCGAAGATAGCGGAAAATTACCAGAGTATTTTAAAAATTTAGATAGAGCCTCAGCTTCAAACAAAGCAACGCGATAAGCTTGAAATAAAGGCGGATTGTTCTTCTGAAGTTGTTCAATCAACCGCTTGCGTTCTGCCCCAGTCTGCGCATTGACAATGGCTTCATCTTTCCCCTCAAAAAACTCTTTTTCTTCCAGGTTTATGAGTTCCCACGGCGGATTGCCCAAGACGACGTCAAAGCCGCCTTTGCCTGCCGCGTCAAAAACCTCGGGGAAAGCCAAGTGCCAATGGAAAAAACGGTGCTGCTCGGCTAAGCTGCGGGCAGCCTGCCGCAGCGGCTCGGGAACCAGCTTAGGGTCGGCTTGCGCCTGCCAAACGTCGTAGCTCGTGGGGATAGCTTCCCCTTGCCGTAGCGGGGTAAAAAAGGCTGCGCACCACAGGTCATAGGGCAAGCGCTGCTCCCAGTAATCGGGGCTGGCGAGCCGCGAGCGGTAAAGCTGTTCGGCTTGGGCTGGCTGGTCTTCGGCAAGGTCGCGCACCTGAAGGTAAGC
>DNSH01000159.1 GCA_003499715.1 Candidatus Mesolinea sp.
TGTGCGCGCAGTCTGCCCCCGTTGATGCGTGCATAGCTCAGACAAGTTTCGGCTTGAGAAGGATCAAACAATGAAACCACAATCTGCTGGTCGATTGCTTCAGGAATCTTGGAAGGGGGTGTGTAGCCCAAAACCATAAGCTCTGCCGAAATGCCTGCCCGCCGTAAAGCTAAAGCTTCTTCAATGCGGGCAACCCCACACCAAGTAGCGCCACCTTGAACGGCAGCTTGTGCCGCCGGACGGGCGCCGTGACCGTAGCCATTAGCTTTGATGACCGCCATCACTTCCACACCGGTCAGACGTTTAATATACGCCACGTTTTCGGTAATGGCGTTGAGATCAATTTCTAACCAAGTTGAATAACTGTTAATTTCCACAGTAAATTAAAAACCTCATCGAGAGCAACGCATTATTTTACCTCATTTTCCTCATTCCCATTATTCAAGTACAATACGGGCTGATATCAACACTGAGGATTGAAACGGCAATGTTTGAATGGGAAATCAATGCGCAAGATGGTGCCGCGCGCGCGGGGACGTTCTACACCCCGCATGGCGCCTTACAAACCCCCATCTTCGCGCCCGTCGGAACGCAAGCAACGGTTAAAGCACTTACGCCTGCTCAGGTAGAGGAACTTGGTGCGCAGTTAGTTTTAGCAAACACCTATCACCTCTTCTTGCGCCCTGGGGATGAGCTCATCGCTGAGCTAGGCGGCTTGCATGCCTTTATGCAATGGCATAAACCTATCCTTACGGACTCTGGCGGTTTTCAGGTGTTTTCCCTCACCGATACGCGCAAGGTGGATGATGATGGTGTCACCTTCAAATCTCACATTGACGGCTCAACCCAACGGCTCACGCCAGAGAGCTCTATTCGTATCCAAGAAAACTTAGGCGCCGATATAATCATGGCTTTTGATGAATGTGCTGTCCCTACTGATTATGCCTATTCCAAGCTGGCGATGCAGCGCACGCATGCTTGGGCACGCCGCTGCCAAATAGCGAAAACCCGCCCGGATCAAGCGCTTTACGGTATCGTGCAAGGCGGCATTTTCAGCGATTTGCGGGCTGAATCAGCCGAAACCTTAGCTGCGATGGACTTCCCGGGTTACGCCATCGGTGGGCTCTCCGTAGGGGAATCTAAAGCGGATATGCTGCGCACAATCAGTGAGGTGAATGCGATCTTACCCACCAATAAACCACGCTACCTCATGGGGGTAGGCACTCCACAAGACCTGATTGAAGGGGTTTTGCGCGGCGTAGATATTTTCGATTGCGTGCTGCCCACTCGCTTAGCACGCCATAACAGTGCTATGACCTTGACTAGGCGGATGAACCTGATGAATGCTGCCTATGCCCGGGACGAGCACCCCATCGATGCAGACTGCCAATGTTATGCCTGCCAACACTTTTCCCGCGCATACCTACGTCATCTGGTGAACGCTAAAGAGATGTTAGCCGCCACCCTACTTTCAATCCATAACCTATATACGCTGGTAAACTTGACAGCACGCATGCGTCAAGCCATCCTGGCAGGTGAAATGCAGTGCTTCGCCCAAGAGACATTAGCCGCAATAGCGGCATCCCAAACTGTAGAGGAAGAGTTATGAGTCTCATCCAAGCAATTGTTCTGGGTATTGTGCAAGGACTAACCGAATTTTTGCCGATTTCATCCTCGGCACATTTGGTCATTGTGCCTTATCTGCTCAATTGGTCCCTCGACCCAACCCAAGCGTTTGTTTTCGACGTCTTGGTGCAGTTGGGCACACTCGTTGCAGTCCTCGTTTACTTCTGGAAAGACGTCGTCAATATTATTACCAGCATAATCAGCAGACTAAAAGAGCACAGCTTTGATGAAAGACCAGAAGGCAAGTTAGGTTGGATGATTATATTGGCAACAATTCCCGCTGGCTTAGCCGGCTTGCTGATCAAAGATAGCGTGGAAGCTGCTTTCAACAGTCCACGGCTCACCGGTTTGATGCTGCTCGTGACCGCTGCCCTGCTCGTAGCGGGCGAGCTACTCTCCAAAAAAGCGCGCACTGCGGAAGAAATGACCCCGCTGGATGCTATCGTCATTGGCATCTTCCAGGCGCTTTCCATTTTCCCAGGCGTTTCACGTTCGGGCGCAACCATTACCGGCGGCTTGCTGCGCCACTTCAAGCGCGAAGATGCCGCGCGCGTATCCTTCCTTATGGCAATCCCTATCATGCTGGCAGCTGGTTTATTAGCCATGATAGATTTGTTCGCGATCCCTACACTCACCAGCTTTTTACCGATGTTGATCACTGGGTTCGTTACCTCTGCCTTAGTCGGTTATTTTGTTATCCGGTGGTTTATGGGTTTTTTGCGCAATCGTAACCTTTACCCCTTCGCGATTTATTGCGCAGCTCTTTCAGCGCTCACCTTAATTGTCACTTATGCGCGCTAAAGCTTGGATCGTGTTATGGGTGTTCGTATTATTGGCAGCCTGCCAGCCAGCAGAGGTTACCACACGCCCGGCAACGCTCCAACCCCTGCGCGTGCATCTTACGCCTTTACTTGAACCGAGCTGGCTGCCAAAACTCAATGCCTGCTCAGAATATCTCACCCAGGCTAACTTACTTATTGAGGTACGTGGCACCTCTGAGCTAGACAGACTAGTTGCTGACCTAACCATCCGCACGACTACAAACCTAGAAGCGGAAACTCAAGGCTATTATTTTGGCACAGAACGCTTGGTTCTTGTGGTAAATTCAGAAAACCCACTGACTGCACTGAGCTACGAAGAAGCCGGGGCAATTTTTGCTGGCACCTATGCGCAGTGGACAGAAGTACCCTCATCGGCAGCTTTGGCTCAGGCGTTCGACCAACCCATCAAACTCATCTTGCTTGTAGACCCAGAGGTAAACGCATTCTTATCTGCCACCTTTCCAGGTTTAGAGCTTTCGCTCACCGCTGATGAACAAGCTTACTCAATCGATATGATTGAGGAGCTTATTTCCAAAACACCTGGGGCGATCGGTTTGCTGCCAGCCAGCACAATCACTCCTGCCCTCAAGGAAGTTGAAGTTTTCGGGCAAGACAACAAACCAGAGATCTGGCAGCTGCACGTCTTGGGGTTCACTCCTACTGAATCTACGGGGGATATTATGCAACTTTTGCTCTGCTTGCAACGCTAACAAAACCCCAATATTTTCTTCAGAAGTGATTACGCAACGATTTAAAGGAAAACAATTCCTTTGAAATCTATTAAATGAATAATTCCTTATAAAAAAGGTATAATAGCCCCTATCTTAAATGATTTGAATTGCTAAATTGGGAAAATTTTTTGGATTTCACTATTTATTTCGAATTTAGAGATAATGGGATTTAATGTGGATTCATTCGAACTCATCTCAACCATAGTATTTTTTTGTATAGGCATATTTCTTTTTTGGCAGGTTCCAAATTTTCAAAAGCATACACGCTATTTCACAGACAATGAAGTGCATTTACCTCCCTTTTCCGTAATCATACCTGCACGTAACGAAGAAAAGCGTATTTTACCCTTATTAAATTCCTTAAAAATGCAGACAATTAGACCTGATGAGGTTTTGATTATTGATGACGATTCTGAAGACAAGACCGCAAAACTAGCTTTTCAAGCGGGTTTTAGTGTAATTAGGAATACCCCTTTGCCTAAAGAGGGCTGGACGGGTAAAAATTGGGCGTGCTGGCAGGGAGCCTTGCAAGCATCTGGGGAAATTTTCATTTTTCTTGATGCGGATGTTAGATTGGAAAAAGATGCCTTAGAAAAATTGCTTCTTGTTCATCAAAAAAATGGGGGGCTGATTTCTGTCCAACCATATCATGAGGTCCACAAGGTGTATGAGCAATTATCCGCTTTTTTCAATATCATCCTAATGGCTGCACTCAATGCGTTTACACCTTTCAAGGAAAAAATCAAATTCAGCGGAGCATTTGGTCCATGTTTAGTTTGCAGCAAAGAAGATTACTTCAGTGTTGGCGGTCACAAATCTGGGAGCGGGGCTGTCTTAGATAGTTTGCCATTAGGGCGCGCTTTTGGGCAAAATGGACTCGGTGTACATTTATTTGGTGGAAAAGGTGCGCTTAATTTTAGGATGTATCCAAACGGAATTGGGGAACTCATCGAGGGTTGGAGTAAAGGATTCGGCAGTGGAGCATTCTCTGTGAACCCTCTATTTATGCTGTTATGTGTGGCATGGGTTTGGGGATGTTTTAGTGTAAGCTCCGATCTCATCAGCAGCTTAATCACCCAGCAACAAAGCTTGACGCTTTCAGTGATATTCTATTTGCTCTATGCTGCTCAAGTTCATTGGATGATACGGCGCATCGGCAGTTTCCATTGGCTTACGTCTTTACTCTTTATTATTCCCCTCGTATTCTTTGGGCTTATAATGGTCCGCTCCGTAATTCTTACTTTCGTGTTGCATCGCGTAAAGTGGCATGGCCGAGAGATACCCATCGACGGTTTAAGATAATGCAGATTATTTTTTTACCTACGGTATGGACCATCATTATAGATAGTGTTGCCTGGGGAATTATTCAGCCGTTCATTGCATGGGTAGGTATTCAATTTCCTCCCCAGTGGATCCAACCAAACCTTTGGCTTTATAAAGAGAGAAGCTGGGAAAAAGGGGGAATGCTATACCAAGAGTTGTTCAATGTCCGTTCTTGGAAAGCAAAGCTGCCCGATGGTGGCAGCCTGTTCCGAGATGATTTCAAGATGAGTGAACTGGGAGTATTAAATGAGCAGACGCTCCAACGTTGGATAATGGAAACTTGCCGGTCAGAATTGGTACATTGGTTTGCGATGTTTCCTGCAGGATTATTCTTTCTGTGGAACAAATGGCAAGTGGGCATTGTGATGATTATTTACGCTTTCACTGTCAACATTATTCCTATTATTGTTCAGCGCTATAATCGCCCCAGACTAAAACGCATGCTCGAT
>DNSH01000057.1 GCA_003499715.1 Candidatus Mesolinea sp.
ATCAGATAACGGGAATCAGGCACCAAGCTGAGCAATATGGACGGTTTACCGTTGCCAGAGGTATCCAAGCCCACCTCCTCCACCAAGCCTTCTGCCATCAATCCAGAGACAACTTCGGAGACAGTAGCTCGCGTAAGCTTGGTCGCACGGGAGATATCAGCGCGGCTGATTCGTTGATTTTCGATAATCGTTCTGAGAACAAGATCGCGGTTATGTTGCTTAGTAAGCTGTTGGGTTGCTTTCTTAGGGGTCAAAACTCACCTCCGGCGGGAGTTAGTTAGTACAATGAACTAACATATATAGTATACATCGCTTTTTCCAAAATGCAAGGGGAATTTTTGTTGTTTGATGCGATTTTGAAGAAATTAAGTTTAGGTCTTTATATCATCATCTTATTGAACAATTCCCTTGACGTATTATTACCCTAAGGTTAATCTTAGAGCATGGCGGTTATCTCCCTTACTACAGATTTTGGAAATTTAAATGGCTTCGTCGGCACGATGAAAGGGGTCATTTGGAGTATTGCGCCCGAAGCGCAGATTGCCGATATCTCCCACGAAATCCCCCCGCAGGATGTTCGTCAGGGTGCTATTGCGCTGTGGCGCGCGGTGCCATTCTTCCCCTCGGGTTCTGTGCACATTGCAGTTATCGACCCGGGCGTCGGCACAGAACGACGAGCTATTGGCGCACGCTTTGGTAGTCAGTTCTTTATTGCGCCAGATAATGGCTTGCTCACTCCCCTGCTGGAGGATGCAGAGGCTGCGAGCGAATCAATCCAGATCGTCTGTCTTGATCAGCCTCAATTTTGGCTAAAAAATGTGAGCCATACTTTCCATGGACGCGACATTTTTGCTCCTTGCGGTGCACATCTTGCGGCTGGCGTTCCCCTAAGTGAACTCGGCACGCCTATCACGGATATTATGCGCACACCCTTACCTAAACCTATACGCATTCCACACGGCTATCAGGCTCATATCCTTTTAGCCGATGTGTTTGGGAACCTGACCACAGATTTGCCTGCTGCATGGGTCAAGAATGCCCCCAATGTTACCTTTACGCTGCGAGGGCACACGCTCCATGGTTTGGTGCCCTCTTATGGGCATGCCAAGCGCGGTGAGCTCGTTGCTCTGGAAGATAGCGAAGGCTATATCGAAATAGCTCAAGTGAATGGCAGTGCGAAAGAGGCTCTTTCTGCGCAGATTGATGATATCGTTGAGGTCCGCCTTAATGGCTGAAACCGATCCTTTGCCGCTGGTCATTCGTGATTTGTCATTTCAATATCGGTCTCGCACCGAGCCAGCCATCGTAGACATATCTTTAGAATTACACCCTGGCGAAGTGATGCTGTTAGCCGGCTCCAGCGGGTGTGGCAAAACCACATTACTTCGTTGCATCAATGGTCTAATCCCGCATTCTTATCGTGGCAAGCTTTCGGGAGATATCTTAATTTTTGGGCAAAGCAATGCAGGGATGAAATTAGCTGAAATTTCCCAAAAAGTAGGGACACTGCTGCAAGATCCCGAAAGGCAGATTTTAGGCAGCTATGTGCTGAACGAGGTTTGCTTCGGGTTGGAAAATTTAGGTTTGCCGCGAGAGGAAATGATTCGTCGAGGAGAAGCTGCCTTAGAGCGTTTGCACATTTTACACTTACGCGACAAAGAAACTTTCGGCATCTCTGGCGGTGAAAAACAAAAGGTGGCACTGGCAGGTGTATTAGCTATGCAGCCCAAAATCCTGCTTTTAGATGAACCTTTGGCAAGCCTTGACCCTGCCTCTGCACGGGAAGCCTTGCTGCTCTTCCGAGAGCTTGCCGATCAAGGCATGGCGATAATGCTCGTCGAACATCGAGTTGAGGACGTCTTAACCATCGAACCAGAGCGCGTCGTTTATATGGAAGCCGGTCGAATATGCTTTCATGGTGATATTCAAGGTCTCGTTCAAGTGGTAGATTATCACAAGATAAAATTACCCGCTCAAGTCGTTGTAGAGCGCGCTAAATCCGAGCCGCAGCCCAATTTCGAACCAGCGGTTCCGCAGTTAGATACCAGTAAACCGCTGATTGAATTTCAGCAAGTCCACTTTCGCTATCATGACGATGCGCCAGAAGTGTTGCACAATATCAATCTCAAGATTCATGCCGGCGAGGTCATTGCTATCTTGGGGCACAATGGCTCAGGGAAAACGACATTGGTAAAACAAGCTTTGGGGCTGCTTAAACCCACTAAAGGCAAAGTATTCTTGGAAGGTGTGGAAACGCAGGCGTTAACTGTTGCAAAAGCCGCCCGAACGATCGGCTATGTTTTCCAGAGCCCTTCCCAGATGCTTTTTGCGCCTACCGTAAAGGAAGAGCTTTCATTTGGCCCTAAAAATTTAGGCTTTGACCAAGAGACCATTGCCCAAAATGTACAATGGGCGATTGAAACGGTGCATCTAGAAGATGAATTACTAACACCTCCACTCGCACTCTCATTCGGTCAGCAAAAACGCGTAAGCATCGCCTCTGTGCTTTCTATGCGCTCGCGCATTTTGATGATGGATGAGCCCACCGCCGGCCAAGATTATTGGAATTACCAGGCTTTTATGGATTCGATTTTGCAAATGCCTGGTTTTGATTCCATCATTTTTATCACCCACGATCTTGACTTAGCTTTGATTTATGCTAACCGCATCATTGTGCTTTTTGATGGAGAAATTGTAGCGGATGGTAAACAATTTGACGTTCTCCAGGATAAGCAAAAAATTAACCAGTGGCGGCTGGTTGCCACAAGTTTGCTCGAGCTTAACTTCCAAATGTACCCAAAAACAGGCAAATTCTTAAGAGCTGAAGCATTAGCACAATTATTGGATTAAAATAAAAACATCTCATTCACCGATCTATTTTCACAAGGAGGTTCTCATGGAAGAAAAAAAGAAGTTGTGGGGTTTTGAAACCAAGCAAGTTGTCTTTGCCGCCATTGGTGCGGCGCTATATGCCGTATTGGCTATCGCAACCAATATGCTGCAATTACCCGGGGCTGGGAATGTCTCCATCCGTCCTGCTGTGGCTATACCCATGTTCTTTGGTGTGGCTTTCGGTCCGATCGTCGGGTTTATCACCGGCTTTGTGGGCAATATTTTGGCAGATTTACTCTCCGGTTATGGCTTTTGGCTTTGGTGGGATTTAGGCAATGGTTTGCTAGGTCTTATTCCCGGACTTATTTATCCCACGATTGAAAGCTATCGCGCCAGCAAATCCATCTGGAAAGCAGAGATCTTTGTAGTTTTAGGAGCCCTAGTTGGTATGGGTTTAGCTTCTCTTTCCGAAATGTGGGTATCTGGCGCAGATATAAACACAGTAATTTTCGCCAACTTCTTGCCAGCCTTTATATCAGATATCATCAATGGTCTGATCCTCGTCCCTCTCTTGATGATCGCTTACGCTGCGATTGTGGAACGTAGCGGCCGAGACTAAAAAAATCGGGCAGGCTTGTTTTTGTGCCTGCCCTACCTTTCTTAACTTATGTTAGTGAGTTGGCGCTATAAATATCGCAACAGCCCGATGGATCATATTGACCCGCGGGCACGTTGGATATTTTCTTTTGCTTTCCTTATCGCAGCCACTTCCACCTGGAATTGGATGTTTTTACTCACCTACTTTATTATCGCCCTCATTTGGTACCGCTTAGGAAACACTACCTGGAAAGAAACCCGCAGCGGTTGGAGGCTGGTATTATTTATGCTCTTCATGATGATTGTGATTAACACAATCATTACAGGGGGAGGCGCCGGCGGCGTGGTTCCGCCAGGAGGTCAGCTAGTTTGGCCAAATGGCTTTAACCTCTTTGGGAAAACCGTCCACTTTGGGCTTACCATCGAACGGCTATGGTTTGCCATTTGCCAAATATTACGCGTCTTAGGAATTTCGATGAACTTTATCCTTATTCCTTACACGATGGATGCACGCTCGTATGGCGCCACGTTTAGCAGCTTAGGAATGCCCGATAAATTAGCTTACACTACAGAGTTAGCAATCCGCTTTATCCCCAGCTTAGCGCGCAACTTTTCCGTCACAATGGACGCTCAACGCGCCAGAGGTTTTGAGCTGGATGATATTAAAGGCGGGATTTTCAGTAAGATTGGAAGAATGGCTCCGTTGATGATTCCAGTTACCATGAATGCCATACTTTCAAGTGAAGATATTGCTGATGCCATGGATTTGCGTGGGTTCGGCCAAGGCAAACGGACCTGG
This sequence comes from Candidatus Mesolinea sp., assembly GCA_003499715.1. Classification (GTDB taxonomy): domain Bacteria; phylum Chloroflexota; class Anaerolineae; order Anaerolineales; family Anaerolineaceae; genus Mesolinea. The sequence continues at coordinate 4,229 of DNSH01000057.1, forward strand.
CTTTATGAACTCCGGTATCACCGCTGGGATTATGTTGTACTCGGTTTTAGTGCCATCTTGATAATAGGGGGCTTGGTTGCGAGCTATGTCTTGCACTTGGGCGGCTTTGTAGTTCCACAATTTTTCTACAATCTCTTTGCCTAAGCAACTTCATAACCTGCTATTCCCTCAGCGGGCGATAACACAACCATAGTCTCCAGGTTTCACCATAATCACAGTTGATCTCCCCTATAAAAAACACTCCACCCTATTATGGGTGGAGTGTTATTAATTAGCTTGCTTTATTACTTGGTCAGGGTTGTAAGATAAACTGCTAAACCCATCTGGGAGATCTTGTCTTGTTCGCCTTCGATGTAGTCGATATGGTCTTCCTCATCTTGCAGGATGGAATCAAGCATTTCCTTGGTGCCATTATCACCAACTTCGTTGCACAGTCTAATGGCAGCATTGTATTTTTGAATTGCTTCTTGTTCTGACATTCGGTCGTTTTCGTACATCTTGGGAACATCTTCACCAATATGAATAGCCTTTAAGTTACTTACAATTGGCCGTCCTTCCAAAAAGAGAATACGTGCAATGTGCATCTCTGCATGTTTCATTTCCTGGATGGCACGTTTTTCGGCGGATTCATGCAACACGGGGTATCCCCAATTCTCAGCCATTTCGGCGTGCACAATATATTGGTTGATCGCGGTTAGCTCATCGGAGAGCAAATCATTCAAAGTCTCGATTACTTTTTCATTCCCTTTCATAGTTAGCTCCTTTTCTAAGTGTTTTTCTAGATTGTATTATAGCTCAATCTTTGCTTAGATTAGACACTTTC
>DNSH01000141.1 GCA_003499715.1 Candidatus Mesolinea sp.
AAAAGTTTTTCAATAGGCGCATATTTTAGTAGGGTAACCCACCGATGTCAAACCTGAAGGTAAAAATTTGGCTCGTCATGTAGAGGGTTTACAAAAAATCCATGCGATGGGTTCTTCTGATATAATCTCGTATCTCGGAATAATCCGGTATCAATATTTATGGAGATAAAATGACAGAACAAAATATGAATACGATTCAAAACGACGCCGTGGTACAGTTGGCTTATAACCTCGTCGTCGATGGTGAAGAAATCGAATCTGACGTGCTCGAATACTTACACGGGCATGAAAACATCATCACAGGTCTTGAAAACGCACTAACTGGCTTGCAAGTTGGCGATACCAAAGAGGTTTTGGTGCGCGCAGAAGATGCCTATGGCGAGTTCGACCCCGACGCTGTGGTGATGGTCACGCGGGCGTCCTTCCCGCCCGACTTTGAAATCCGCTTAGGCGAGCCTATGCGCCTGCAGGATGGAAGTGGTCACATCTTCACGGGTGTGGCAACGGCGTTATTTGAAGATGCCGTCGAGCTGGACCTGAACCATCCCATGGCTGGCAAAGACTTACAATTTACTGTGACGGTGCTCAGCATCCGCCCAGCTACTGAAGACGAGTTGGCTGCTGGCAGGGTAAATTACGGCTGTGATGAAGGGTGTGCTGATGGCTGTTCGGACGGCTGCTGCAATTAACCCTAATAAAGAAACGCGAACGGACTGCTTTCTATAGAGGAGCAGCCCGTTTCTTTTTTTGGTCACAACATTAGTTCGCGGTGGCTAACTCGGCAATCTTGAGGATGACTTCCACAGCCTTTTCCATCGACTCGAGCGGCACAAACTCATAGCGCCCATGCATGGCATGCCCCCCGGCAAAGATATTAGGCGTGGGCAAGCCCATATAAGAAAGGCGGCTGCCATCCGTACCGCCGCGCACCGCGATGATGTGCGGCTCCAGCCCAACCGCGGCATAAGCAGCTTTCGCCACCTCAATGATCTCTGGGTGCGGCTCGATCATCTTACGCATGTTGTAGTATTGGTCTTTAATCTCTACTTCAACCACCGTCTCGCCATAGCGCTGGTTGAGGAAGTCTGCTGCGGCTTGCATCAAGGCTTTCTTTTGGGCAAAACGCTCATCATTGTGATCGCGGATGATGTATTCGAGCTGAGCCGCTTCCACTGTGCCTTCCATCCCCATGAGGTGGTAAAAGCCTTCGTAGCCCTCAGTAAACTCGGGGCGTTCAAAGACGGGCAGCAGGTCGTTATATTCCATGCCAATGAGGATAGCGTTGAGCATGATACCTTTGGCAGTGCCGGGGTGTACATTGCGTCCGTGCACCAACACTTTTGCACTTGCGGCGTTAAAGGTCTCGTACTCCAGTTCCCCGACTTCGCCGCCATCAACCGTGAAAGCGAAATTTGCGCCAAAGGTTTCCACGTCAAAGTAATCCACGCCGCGCCCCACTTCCTCATCTGGGGTAAAAGCCACTTTAATCGTCCCATGTGGGATTTCTGGGTGGGCAATCAGGGTAGCCATAGCGGTCATGATTTCCGCCACGCCAGCCTTGTCATCTGCGCCGAGCAGCGTGGTGCCATCAGTTGTTACCAGGGTCTGCCCCACGTACTTGCGTAAATCCGGGAAGCGCTCGGGTGAGAGGCGGATGTTCTCTTCGGCATTAAGCACTATCTCGCCGCCGTCGTAATGCTCAATCACGCGCGGATTCACATTCGCACCACTCGCATCTGGGCTGGTATCCACATGCGCTAAAAAGCCAACTACGGGCGAGGCTTTGCCGTTGTTGGCGGGCAGCGTGGCAGTCACATAGCCGAAACGATCCATACGCACGTCTTGCATCCCGATTTGCTTAAGTTCTTCTGCGAGCAGGCGTAAAAGGTCCAACTGCTTGGTGGTGCTGGGGTAGGTTTCTGAATCTCGTGCTGATTGCGTGTCAATCTGCACGTAGCGGATAAAACGGTCTAGAACTTCGGGCATGATCCTCCTTTGCGAAGCTGCTGATTAGTTTTTTTGATATTTCCAGAAGATTTTATCACGCTGGTGAATCGATCAATGGATTTTTGTATATTTTGCTTATTCGGTGTAATTATTTTGGGACCTTGGGAAGTGTAGATTAGAATTATGCCATCACTAAGGAGTTTGCTATGCCTCCCAAAGAAAAACCAAGTTCACCAAGCAAACGCAGCAATATCTTTTTTGCTTTGATTGCGCTCGCCATATTTCTATTGATTATGTATTTTCGTTTGCCACACTCCAGTTCCATCCCTGCGGACTTGGGCAGCAACGCTCGGATCAGCGTCTTAGCGACCTACCCACATGATACGGACGCATTTACGCAAGGTTTGGTATTTGCCGATGGATACTTTTATGAAAGCACCGGTCTTTATGGCAAGTCCACCTTGCGTAAAGTAGAGCCTGCCACTGGTAAAGTAGTGCAAGAGCTAAAGCTCGCGGACCAATACTTTGCCGAAGGGTTAGCGCTCTACAAGGACCAGCTCTATCAGCTCACCTGGAAAGAACACACCGGCTTTGTCTACGATAAAAATTTCACGCTTCAGTCCACCTTTACCTACCCCACAGAAGGTTGGGGATTGACTGCCGATGGTAGCAGCCTGATCCTTTCTGATGGCAGCGCCACATTGTATTTCCTGGACCCGCAAACCCTGCAAACCACGCGCACGGTCCAGGTTAGCCAAGCAGGGAAGCCAGTAGAACAGCTCAACGAGCTGGAATACATCCAAGGTGAAGTGTATGCCAATATTTGGTATCAGGACGTCATCGTGCGCATCGACCCGAGCAGTGGCGAAGTGGTGGGACAGATCGACCTGAGCAGTTTGCGCGAGGGTGAGCATGCGCCCAATCCAGCGGACGTGCTAAATGGCATTGCTTACGATGCCAAAGGGAGCCGGTTGTTCGTTACGGGTAAAAATTGGCCTTATGTTTATGAAATTGCCTTAGTGAATGTGGACTAACGGGCTTAGATAGTCCTCACGCGCGGGCCCAATGCCTCCAGGCGGGCTTCCTTCAAACCGGGGAGCGTATCAAAGATATAAAAGGGACCTGAACCTTCCATGCACAGTGCCGCGGTGATACTACCGTGCAGCGCGGCTTCAACCGGGTCAAAGTTTTGGCGATAGGCAAAGAGAAAAGCGCCATCAAAGGCATCTAACATACCTGTGGGGTCTACAACGCGGGTAGGATAAGCGGGTACGATCCAGCGATTCGCTTGCAGCCGGCTATAAACCCAGGCGGAACCATCTGGCATGTTCACGACAACGATTTGAGGACCATAATCTGCCAGCCCTGCGGCAATTTCCCACACATCCACGCTGCGCCCTTGGAACAAGCGCTTGGCTTCGACTTCCGTGGTCATAAAGATGGTCAAGTCGGCGATTAAGCCGCGCATATCTTCCCAGTAAGTTGGGTCCATGTAGCAAGCGGTAGAGCGCATGCTCAAAGTATCTACCAAACCAGTTTTGAGCAGTGAGGGCATAATTTTATGCGACATAAAGTCAATGGGGCAGATATGCGCTGCCGGTGCGTCCATATAGAGATGGGGAATATCATTGACATGCACCGAGTAGGGTGCATACTCGACCTTGCTGCAAAAGCGCGGTTCAGCTGTTTCGTAGCCGATTAAATCACGTGGGAAGGGAATGCCTCTTTCGGCGAAGTAGGTCAACGGACTGTCCATCCTTGGGGTGAGCGGGTCAAGATAAACAATAAAACGGCGATCGTCCAGCGGTTCATTGATAGTGCGGATGCCACTGGTATCAAAGCCAGCCTGGTTAAGCTGCTCCAGCCATGCTAAGGGGAACTCGCGATTGATGCGCGCGATTAGGCCCGCCTTCCCGCCCCAGAGCGCATAGCCCGCCGCTGCATAGGGCAAATTACCACCTAAGACGTTCAGCTGGGGTTTGCCTTCAACAGGCAAGATAAAATCACGCTGCAGTCTGCCTCCAAAAACGGCATCCAACGGGATAAAGTCTGTTTCACCCATGCTTATTCTTCTGAAAGGGTCATCTCTAACAGGCGCTTATGATAATGCTCCAGGTCTTCAGCGGGCTGTGGATAGTGCATATCCAGGTCCTTGAGCGTCTTAATCACAATTTTGGCAATCAACCAGTTGCGATACCACTTTTTATTCGCTGGGATCACATACCAAGGCGCCCAAGCTGTGCTGGTACGGTTGAGCATATCCTCATAAGCTTGCATGTAATCATTCCAACGTTCGCGCTCGGTAAGGTCTCCTGGGTTAAACTTCCACTGCTTGGTAGGGTCTTCCACCCGGGCGAAGAAGCGCTTGGCTTGCTCCTTGAGATCGATGTGCAAATAGAACTTAAGGATTGTGGTGCCCTCATCAGTCAGCATTCGTTCGAACGCGTTGATATGTTCATAGCGCTTGGACCAAATTTCCTCAGGTACCAACGAATGCACCCTTACCACTAGCACATCCTCATATTGTGAGCGGTTGAAGATTACCATTTCGCCACGGGCAGGAGTATGTTGGTGAATGCGCCAAAGGTAATCATGCGAAAGCTCCAACGGCGTGGGGTTTTTGAATGCTGCCACCTTTACACCTTGGGGGTTAACGCCTTCGAAAACCGAGCGAATGGTGCCGTCTTTTCCGCCGGTATCCATTGCTTGCAAAATGATCAGCAATTTATGCTTTCCTTCCGCATAAAGCAGTTCCTGCAGCTCACTCAGCTTTTGATTGAGCTCCACCATTGCAGCCTTGGCTTCTTTCTTCCCACCGTCGAATAAGCTTGTATCGTTCGGGTCAAAGTCTTTGAGTTTAATCTTTGTTTTTGGGGGAACACGGTATTTTTCTTCGTCCATGCTGATCCTTTCTATGACTCGGAGCGGTTGCAGCAATTATACAATAAGCTTATGCCGACGAGTGTTTAAGTCTTTGTTCTCATCGGTCTCTCGAGTGCGGAGCCTACCCGTAGGGTACCGAGCGAGGGGAATAGACCGCAGGTCTCCTTTTTACAGGCGTTTTTGTTTATCAATTGCCATTTTGGGATGATTTGCTTTTTGAAGTTTATAGTCATAAGCTGCGCATGGTCAGAAGACCATGCTTGAACAGGAGTTCCTAATTTTTATGATGGTAATTTCTATTTTGCTGCTAAGGAAAACCATTAATTTGCCCTTATAAGCACCTCTACTCTCACCAATTAAAAGAGAAAAGCTATCCTTTATGGATAGCCTTTCCCTACTAATTCAAGGAGATTCTACTTCTTTTTCTCCTCGATAACTTTGACAGACTTGGGTTTGACCTCAATCCGTTTGGGTTGCGCTTCTGGTTTCTTGGGCAGGTGGATTGTCAGAACCCCATTGTCAGTTTCCGCGCTTATCTGATTCTGGTCAATCATGCCCGGTAGCGATACGCTCCGATAGAAGGTACCAGCATAGCGTTCGCGGATATGATATCTTCCTTGTTGTTCGTCTTTGTTTTCCTCTCTGATCTCACCTTTGATTGTCAGCGTGTTGTTCTCAAAGGTGATCTCTAACTGTTCAGGATCAAACCCTGCCACGCTTGCCCGCACCAGATACTCATTGTCATTCTCGATCACATCGATCGGGAAGCTGGTAGCTGGCAAATCCCATAAGCTTGTGTCCAAATCGAACAGTCTGTCAAGATAAGGCTCAATGCCGAAAATATCACGAGGATAGCGACGACGTAACTCAATGTTAGCCATAGTAGACACCTCCTTTTCTTAGTATTTCTTGTTTCTGCCTTTAACCTATCGAGCCTGCGTTAAAATTTTGTCTAATTAAGGTTAATGTTCTATTAGAAACCAGCCAAAGGGTTCTATTATGACCCTAATGGTGCTACCGAGCTTGGTACTTCGCCAGAGAATATGCTATACTCACCGCTAGTAAATTCAGGTAAGACCTGTTAGAAAACTCATTCTTAGCCAAAGGTATTTGGCTAGAGATTGAATTAATAATTGAAATTTTTACATGGCTTAAGCCATGAGATTAAGGAAGTAACAATTGAATACGAAGTCTAAAACTTTACGCATCATCCCCTTAGGTGGGATTGGTGAAGTAGGGAAAAACATGACCGTCTATGAATACAATGAGGAGATCCTTATTGTTGATGCCGGCATGATGTTCCCTGATAATGATATGATCGGGATTGATTACATCATCCCCGATTTTGAATACGTTAAACAACATGCTAATAAGGTACGCGGCATTGTCATTACGCACGGTCACGAAGATCACACCGGCGCAATCAGCCACCTCTTGGAGGTTGTTCATGCCCCGATCTATGGCACGCCGCTAACCATTGGCTTGATCAAAGCCAAGCTCGGCAGGCGCGGGTTTGTGCAAGACGCCGATCTGAAGACAATCCACGCCGGCGATGTTTTGCAGATTGGTCCCTTTAAGGTGCACACCTTCCACGTGTGTCATTCCATTCCAGATGGCATTGGCTTAGGTATCGAAACGCCTGCTGGTTTGGTGGTGCATACGGGCGATTACAAGTTAGACCTTACGCCCGTAGATAACTGGCCGACAGATTATGCCAAGTTAGGCGAATTTGCCCAAAAGGGTGTGCTGGCGCTTTTAGCTGATTCTACAAACGCCGAACGCCCAGGTTGGACACCTTCAGAACAGGTCATCGAGCCAGCCTTCGATAAGGTATTCCAACAAGCCAAAGGCCGCATTATTATTGCTACCTTTGCTTCGTTGATTTCCCGCATGCAGCAAGCCATCAACACGGCGGTGCGCTATCACCGCAAAATAGCTTTTGTTGGGCTGAGCATGACCGAAAATGTGCGTATCGCCAAAGAGCTTGGTTACATCAATTTTGAAGATGACCTCGAAGTGCCGCTCGAAACTGCACTGCAACTACCTGATGAACAGGTCTTACTCTTGGTGACCGGTTCGCAAGGCGAGCCAACTTCGATTTTGGGGCGGCTGGCTAATGGCAGTAATAAGCGTTTTGATATTAAGCCCGGAGATACGGTGGTACTTTCCTCGCACCCCATCCCAGGCAACGAAGAGTTGGTATCTCGCGCGATCAACCGCTTGCTCGAGCAGGGCGCGGATGTAGTCTATGAGGCTTTGGCGCCCGTGCACGTCTCAGGTCACGCCAGCCAAGAAGAGCTGAAACTGATGCTGCACCTTGTGCGGCCACGCTACCTGATCCCCATTCATGGCGAATTACGCATGCTCAAGCAGCATGCCCGCTTGGGTTTGGAAGTGGGTATGGACGAACGTCAGATTGCTCTTGTGGAGAACGGCCGGGTCATTGAGTTTAGTCATGGTGAAATGAGCTTAGGCGAGCGTATTCCTGGGGGTTATGTATTTGTGGATGGCAGCGGCGTGGGTGATGTGGACCGCTCAGTGATGCGTGAGCGTGAAATGCTCAGCCAAGATGGCATCGTGCTGCTGAATTTAGTGATAGATCAACGCAGTGGTGATCTTAAAGATACTGAGATTATCAGCCGTGGATTTATGACATCAACTGAGTCCGAAGAGTTGTTCAACGACTTACAACGGCGCATCGGAAAATTAGCCAAACACGCCAACGGCAGATTACAGCAGGATGTTTCGAAAATGGCTAAATCCTATCTCTATGAAGAAACCAAACGCCGACCGGTCGTGTTCGTCAACGTTTCCCGGAATTAAAATAATTCAACCAGGGCGTGACCCTGGCTGAGGTGATTGACGGAGAAAAAGGCGCTGCTTACTCAGCAGCGCTGGAGCCGTTTGATTTGTTGCCCGCTTCCCCAGACGAGCTTTTTTCTGCTGTCTTAGCAGGTTCGGCTTTGGCAGTGCTAGCTGCCTCTTCCTTCGGATGAGTATAGGATTGACCCGAAGGCGAGCGGTGGTCCGTCGAATAAAATCCGCTGCCCTTAAACACAATCCCAACCGGCTGGTAGACCTTGCGCAGCTTAGGCTCGTTGCATTCCGGGCAAATCATCAGCGGCGCATCGGTAAACTTTTGATGTTGATCGAAGCGAATTCCGCAGTTATCACATTGATATGTATAGATTGGCATAGCTTACTCCATTTTCAAAAAATGATTATATACCATTAAAACGCAGATTCAAGGCTTGCATAATAAATTTAACGATTCTCATACATCCTATTTCTCCAAAAAAGTTGCGCTTTTCTGGTTGGTATAATTGGCAGCATGCTAAAAGTAAAGTTTACGCTTTTGCTGCTACTGGCCGGGCTTCTGGCAGGCTGCAGCACAGGCTTGCCCACCACCCCAACCCACCGCCCACTCCTGACTGGCACACTCCGGCCGTTCCCTTCGCAAACCTTCACCCCTGAGCACCCGCCCACAGCCACGCCAACACAAACTGCCACACCAACTCCAACTTCAACGCCGCTCTATGTTACGGTTGGCGACCAGGATGATATGTTCGGCATTGCCTTACGCTATGGCATTAGTTTAGAAGCCTTAAAAACAGCTAACCCGGATGTAAATCCCTATTTTATGGGCGTAGGGACGCAGCTCATGATCCCGATCACACCCACGCCGATGATGGCCACACCAACGCCACAAACGAGCCAACCCACAGCCACAGCCACCAGCACAGCCGTGCTGAGCCTGCAAACGGATTGCTACCGGGATACAGCCGGCGGGGTGATATGTTTTGTATTAGCCCAAAACCTCAGCG
>DNSH01000134.1 GCA_003499715.1 Candidatus Mesolinea sp.
GGTGTGATGATCTTGGATGAGCCAACACGGGGAATTGACGTAGGTGCAAAGTATGAAATCTACACGATCATGAATTCTCTGGTCGAAAGAGGGATGAGCATCATCATGATTTCTTCAGAGCTTCCTGAAATCTTGGGAATGAGTGATCGTATTTATGTTATGTCTGGTGGTCAAATCAAAGGTGAGCTCGCCGGTGAAGAAGCCACTCAGGAAAAAATCATGGAAATTGCAGTGGAATATTAAGGAGAGACTCCATGTTTGACGAAAAATCTGATCCCCAAAAACCATCTATATTCTCCGAAATCTTATCCCTTCTTTCGGCAAATTTCAGCCAATACTTTATGTTTATTGCGCTGATCGTCATCATGCTCATCTTCACGATCGCTACGGATGGCGTATTCATTTCTTCCAGAAATATCAGCAACCTGCTCAACCAAATGGGTTACATCGCCGTGCTCGCCGTCGGGATGACGTTAGTGATTGTCATACGACACATCGACCTTTCTGTGGGGTACTTAGCTGGCTTCCTGGGTGCCTTTGCTGCCATTGCGATGACCTCTTGGGGGTGGCCTGTTTATGCTGTCATTCCGGTAGTGCTTATTTTAGGCGCGCTTTCTGGGCTGCTCACCTCCCTGCCAATTGCTAAGTTAGGCGTGCCGGCTTTCGTCTCGACGATGGCAGCCGGCTTGATTTTCCGCGGAGCATTGCTGCTTGTGACCATGGGGACAGGTACCATCATCATCAGAGATCCTGTGTTCAATGCAATCGGCAATGGTTTTATCCCCGACATCCCTGATATTGGTTTTTTGGATGATCGCCACAAAGTCACGCTGATCATTGGCGTGATTGCGATTATCTTTTCTATTATTTCAGCCATCCGCAGCCGCCAGAAGAAAATCTCCTATAACTTCGAAGTCTCCTCCATGCCGATGTTTATCCTGCAGATGATCCTGACTTCAGCCATCATCGGATACGTCGTATGGGTGCTCTCGGGGTATAACGGGCTTTCTTGGAGCTTGGTCGTTGTGCTGATTGTAGTGGCGCTGTTTACCTTTATCACCACAAAGACGCCTCTAGGAAGGCACATTTACGCTGTGGGCGGCAACCCAGAAGCCGCCGAACTCAGCGGTATTAGCGTCGCTCGCATCACCCAGCTCGTGTTCGCCTTCATGGGTGTCCTCTCAGCCCTTTCTGGCATTCTCTATGCCTCCCGCTTGCAATCAGCCACAACGACCGCCGGCTTGGGCTTTGAGACCGATGCGATCGCAGCTGCCTTTGTAGGCGGTGTTTCGGCAGCTGGCGGCGTAGGCACGATCACTGGGTCGATTATCGGCGCGCTGGTGATGATGTCCCTCACCTCCGGGATGAACTTGATGGGGATTGATATTTCCATCCAATACATCGTGCGCGGTGCAGTGCTGGTCGGTGCCGTCATCGTGGACCGCGCCACGCGCAAGGGCAGATAATACCCCCTATTCCCGCCTATAAAACAGCAGCAGGTTAACCTGGCTGCTGTTTTTTTATGGTGCAAACTATCTCCCCTCCTAAGCTTCAGGTATAATAATTTTCTTGAAGATACATTTAGGAATTTATACGCAAAAGGTGAAAGTTGCCACAGCCGGCTTGCTCGATCATTATCCGCGCTCATAACGAAGAAAGGCATCTTGGCCGCCTGCTCGAAGGCATTGCCCAGCAGACGGTTAAAGACGTTGAGATCATCCTCGTCGATTCCGGCTCAACGGATGGCACGCTCGCCGTGGCGGCACGCTACCCGGTACAGGTTGTGCACATCGCGCCTGAGGAGTTCACCTTTGGCCGCTCACTCAACCTGGGCATTCAAGCCGCCAGTGCGGAATTGCTCGTCTTTGCCAGTGCGCATGTCTACCCGGTTTACCCAGATTGGCTCGAGAAACTGCTGGCGCCCTTTGCTGACCCGCAGATTGCTTTGGTGTATGGCAAGCAGCGTGGCGGGCCAAGCTCGAAGTACTCCGAGCGCCAGATTTTCGCCAGCTGGTACCCAGACGATGCCCAGCAATATCAGGAAAGCCCGTTTTGCAACAACGCCAACGCCGCGGTGCGTAGGGATCTTGCAATTGAGCACCCCTATAATGAGACCTTGCCCGGCTTAGAGGACTTGGACTGGGCTACGCGCATGATGAACGCCGGCTATAAGATCCATTATGCCCCTGAAGCCGAGATCATCCATGTGCATAACGAAACTCCGCGTGCTGTTTTCAACCGCTACAAACGCGAAGCCATCGCCTTTAAGCACATCTACATCCACGAGCGCTTCGGCTTCCTGGATTTTGTGCGGCTCTCGGCGCGCAATATCGTACGCGATATGCAAAACGCCGCGCATGATGGCGAGCTCCTGCGCAGCTTTGGGAGTATCATCTGGTTCCGCCTGTGCCAGTTTTGGGGGACGTATCAGGGCTATCGCTACAGCGGACCGCTCACCTGGCAGCTGAGGCAGCGCTTCTACTACCCCAATGGCATCCAACAGGGTAATCAGCCCATCGAACGGCCAGTAAAGCCGATAGACTACCACGCAATCCAATAAGCTGTTTTTTCGCTGCACCCGCCCATACAGCGTAAATCCATTTCTCCCATCCTACCTGTGATACAATCACGATAATAACAACTTAACCTGAGGAGGTATTGTTCAATGCCGAAAGAATCTTCTTTCAAACTCACCTATGCCACCATGTTCAATCCCCCTGAAGAACTCCATACCAATTTTGAAGCTGCACTCCAAAAGATTAAAAGCAATTTGGGTCAGGAATACCCCTTGCTCATCAATGGCGAGGAACGCTTTACCGCCGAAAAAAACTATGAGCACTCCCCCATCAACACCGATTGGCACTTAGCCACCTTCCAAAAAGGCACGGCGCAAGATGCCGCTGATGCCATTGCCGCCGCCAAGGCTGCTTTCCCGGCTTGGAGCCATACGCCATGGGAAGAGCGCGTCGCTTTGCTGCGCAAAGCAGCGGATATTATCGATGCGCGAGTGTACGAGATCGCCGCAGCGATGGTATTGGAGGTCGGTAAGAACCGTAGTGAAGCCTTGGGGGATGTCGCCGAATCCATTGCGCTGATCCGTTATGCTTGCACCCAAATGGAAGCCAACGCCGGCTTTGTGCGCGACATGGGCTCGGACCCCTTACCGGGCTTCGCCTCCACCAATCAATCCGTCTTGCGGCCTTATGGCGTTTGGCTGGTCATCAGCCCGTTCAACTTCCCCGCTGCGCTCACCGCCGGACCCACAGGTGCAGCGCTCGTAACGGGTAATACGGTTATCATCAAACCTTCCAGCGATACCTGCTGGACGGTTTCATTGCTCGTCGATTGCCTGCGCCAAGCTGGCTTGCCAGATGGTGTTGTCAATTTAGCCACCGGTCCCGGTTCCACGTTGGGCAATGCATTAGTTGAGAGCCCGGATGTAAACGGCATCACTTTTACAGGCTCTTATGATGTGGGTATGAACCTTTACTATAATCATACCAACCTCAAGTATGTCCGCCCCACCATCTTAGAGCTGGGCGGTAAGAACCCCGTCATTATCTCACGCCATGCCGACGTGGAAGATGCAGCACTAGGAACCGTGCGCTCAGCCTTTGGTCTGCAAGGGCAAAAATGTTCCGCCGCCTCACGGGTGTACATCGAGGAGCCGCTTTACGATAAAGTTGTGCAACGCATGGTCGAGCTCACCGAAAAATTCACCGTGGGTGACCCCACCGAACGGCAGGTTTACTTAGGTCCCGTCATCAACAAGAAGGCTTATGCGGACTATCAAGACTACGTGACTGACTTAGCTGCAGCTGGCACCATCCTCACCGGCGGTAAGCAGCTCAAGGGTGGCATTTATGATAAAGGTTACTTCTGCGCGCCGACCATCGTAGCAGATGTCCCGCGTGACCACCCGCTGTGGAAGAAAGAGATGTTCCTGCCGATTACCATGGTCGAGCGGGTCAAGGATCTGGATGAAGCCATGCAACTGGCTAATGACACAATTTATGGCTTAACTGCCGGCTTTTATGGTGATCCATCCGAACTCGACTGGTTCTTCGACAACATACAAGCAGGTGTGGTGTATACCAACCGCCCGCAAGGTGCTACCACAGGTGCTTGGCCAGGTTTCCAGCCTTTTGGCGGATGGAAGGGCTCCGGCTCGAGTGGGAAGAACTCCGGCGGGTTGTACTACCTACCGCTTTACCTGCACGAGCAGATCCGCAATACGGTGCGCCGCGCTTAATATTGACCTAAAATGGATGCGTTCCTAAAGAAAGTCGGCAGAGTTCTCACCATATTAGGCATGGCTAACCTCATTTGGTTGGCTTATTCCTGGGTGCGCGAACTGCCGATTGCAGCTTACCAAATATTGGGGCTGCTCGTCTTAATTTTTGGGTTGGCTTTACTCAGCCGCCCAAGCAAAACAACGGATGAGGGCGAAGCAATTTCGCCCTCACGCCGTGAAGAGCAGAAACACCAACACAAATCCTGGATCGAAAGCGGAAAGAAATAA
>DNSH01000128.1 GCA_003499715.1 Candidatus Mesolinea sp.
CGGTTATTATCCTCTCAGCCTCAGGCGGCGTAGAAATTGAAGAGTTGGCAGTCCGTCACCCTAATGAAATTATCAAGTCTGCGATTGACCCTTTGCTAGGTTTACAGCCTTATATGGTGCGGGCTATGGCTTCGCATATTGGATTGGATTACGCATTGTGGAAGCCGCTATTACAGATTGCCCTCTCATTGTGGAACATATTCCATCAATTGGACGCAACTTTGGTTGAAATCAACCCACTGGTAATAACGACGGAGAAAGAATTGGTTGCCTTGGATGGGAAAATGACGATTGACGATAACGCTCTCTTCCGCCAGCAAGATTTTTTGGAGTTGGCTGATCAAGCTATTGAGACACCAGCTGAACAAGAAGCCCGTAAGTTTTGCTTATCCTACATACAACTTTCGGGGCATATAGGCTGCCTCGTGAATGGGGCTGGTTTGGCGATGGCAACGATGGATTGCATTCAACAGGCTGGAGGGGAACCAGCGAACTTTCTGGATATTGGCGGCGGTGCTAACGCTGATAAAGTTCAAGCAGCCCTGCGGATTATCCTTTCGGATGAAAACGTGCAATCTGTCCTGATTAATATTTTTGGTGGCATCACGCGCTGCGACGAAGTGGCTAAGGGTTTGCTTTCAATCCTCCCAGAAAACACGCGTAACCTCCCGATTATCATCCGCTTAGAAGGGACCAACGCCGAGCAAGGCCGTATGATGCTTGCACAGGCACCCAACTTAATGATCGCAGAAAGCCTCATGCAGGCTGCAGAAATGGCTGTGCATGCCGCTGAAAGAGCAATGGTATGAGCATATTATTAACCAAAGAATCCAAAATTATGATTCAAGGTATCACTGGGCGCGAGGGACGTTACCATGCGCAACGCATGCAGGAATATGGGCATAATGTCGTTGCTGGCACATCGCCAGGTCATGGCGGCGAATGGGTATTAGATGGTAAAGTCCCCGTATTTGATACCGTCGAGGAAGCAAAAAGGTCTACCGGAGCTGACACCAGCGTGGTTTTTGTGCCAGCTTACCATGCATTTGATGCGCTACTGGAGTCGATCGACGCAGGAATCCAGCTAATTGTGTGCATTACAGAGGGCATTCCGATTATGGACATGCTCAAAGTGCGCCGCCTCTTAGCAGAGAAGGAATGCTACCTTGTTGGTCCCAATTCTCCAGGAATTATAACGCCTGGCCAAGCCAAAGCTGGCATTATCCCCGGAGACATTGCAATTCCTGGTAAAGTCGGGATTGTTTCCCGCTCTGGGACGTTGACATACGAGGTGGCTTTAGCACTCAAACGTGCCGGGATCGGCGTCAGTACTTGTGTGGGTATTGGCGGAGACCCAATAATTGGTACGAGCTTTGTGGATTGTTTGGAACTCTTTGAAGATGACCCTCACACAGATCAGGTCGTCATCGTCGGTGAAATTGGAGGAAATGAGGAAGAGAAGGCTGCCGAATTTGTTCTAAATGAGATGACAAAGCCAGTCTATGCGTATATCGCCGGTAAATCCGCCCCTGAAAACCGCCGTATGGGCCATGCCGGTGCGATCATCGAAGGTAACACCGGTTCAGCAGAGTCCAAGATTACTGCATTTAGGCAAGCTGGCGTTAAAGTTGTCTCCTTCCCTGAGGAGATTGCCACCTTGATAGCGGCTGTTTTAAACCAAAAAGGAGCTTAAGGCTCCTTTTTGCTAGAAATTAATAAAACTTACTTTTTGGTAAGCTCGTCAACCACTTTTACTGCATCACCTACTGTGCGAATACTGCGCGCAGTTTCGTCGGAAATGGTAATATCGAACTTCTCGCAAAAACCGTCGATAAGGAAAAACTGGTCCATCGAATCAGCTTTGAGATCTTCAATGAAGCGCGTGTCCATAGTAATATCGTCCCCATCGATCTTGAGCACATCAACAATGACTTCCTTGACTTTTTCAAAAGTATTTTCTTCCATCTTTCACCTCATGTCATGATTATGGATATTTTAGCATTTTTGATTGCCAAATTATAATACGATAACTATAACACAGGAATGTTATGATGGATACACATACTGCTTCACGGAAAGACGACCACTTGCGAATTAACTTAGAAAACGAAGTGAAATCCGCTTTGACCAATGGTTTTGAGGCTTATCGATTTCTTCATCAAGCTCTGCCTGAAATTGACTTAGAGGAAGTCGATACCAGCCTGACACTTTTTGGTAAGCGTTTGCGTGCTCCGCTATTGATCTCCTCGATGACCGGCGGAACGCAAAAAGCGGCACACTTCAATCAACTTTTAGCACGAGCTGCACAGGAATTTGGATTAGCAATGGGCGTAGGTTCACAGCGCGCCGCGATTGAAGATCCATCTCTTGAAGATACATTTCGCATCGCCCGCCAAGAAGCACCCGACGCACTTCTGTTTGCCAACTTAGGTGCGGTGCAGCTAAATATGCGCTATGGTATTAGCGAATGCCAGAGAGCAGTGGATATGCTCGCAGCCGATGCGCTCATTTTGCACCTCAACCCTCTGCAAGAAGCCTTACAACCTGAGGGAGACACCAAATTTCGCGGCTTGCTTAGGCGTATTGAGGAAATTTGTACAAAATTGCATGTTCCAGTCATTTCCAAAGAAGTCGGCTGGGGGATTGGCGTAACTGCAGCTCAGCAATTGCTAGATGCCGGCGTTGCAGCCATTGATGTGGCTGGCGCTGGTGGAACTTCCTGGTCCCAGGTGGAAATGTATCGCCAACGAGATCCGCAACGCGCTCAGATGATATTGCACTTTCAGGATTGGGGTATCCCTACAGCTCAGTGCTTAGTGGAAATCAAGCAAAAATTCCCGAATGCGTGTCTTTTCGCTTCTGGCGGGCTGCAAAACGGCATCGATATGGCAAAAAGCTTGGCTTTAGGCGCAACCTTGGGAGGAATCGCGGGACCACTCCTGCGCGCTGCCAACGAAGGTTATGATCAGCTGAGTAAATTGATATCACTCATACTGGAAGAATTACGCATTTGTATGTTTGCTACCGGTAAAAAGACCTTAACTGAATTTGACAAATCGGTGATTGCACAAGTTCAGTAGGTTCTAGCTGCGTGTCAGGCAGGCTGATTGCTTTCCAGGGGCTCTGTTGAGCTGTTCACTTCTTCTGTGGTTTTGATGCTCTGAGGTGCTTTGGCTTGTTGGCTGATGCGCCTGGCTGCGACTACGAGCCCTAATGCGATCCAATAATAAGGCAAGCCGAATGTATCCATGCTGAAGCCTTCCATGATTAAGGCAATGATAAACAGCTTGCCAGTAAACCCGAGAGCCCGATCCAGTTCACCTACTCCGGACCTCTCCAATTGAACGGCTTCGCGCCAGTGTAAGTAAACCCAAGAGGTGTAAAAAGCAAAACCTAAAATTCCTGTTTCAGCTAACAATCGCACCCACAGGTTTTTGATATTAGGGAGAATATTAAGCGTGAAGAGGTATCGCACCACCTCTGGCAAGCCATAGCCAAACTCCGGCACTAAAGCGGGAAAAAAGAACCCGGCTCCGCCTAACCCTACCCCAAACCATGGGTGGGCTAAGAAAACGCGAAAGCCAGTGATCCAATAAATCAGGCGTTCAGCAAAGCTGAGCTTGCTTGCCCAGCCCAACACGCCAAACTGCTTCAGGCGCTCGATATTGAAAAGCTGCTCCATTCTAGGGTCAATTCGCGAAAATAGCATACCTAAGCCTAATGCCACCAAACCAAATACGATTAAAAGCCCTACCCACATTCCGAATTTGCTCAGAAAATGTTGGCTGCGACTCACGGTTTTCCCAGATTGTTCACTGTGTTTACTTAGCCAGCGGTTCATCGCTTTGTCAGCCAAACCGAATACCACAAAGGCAACAACGACGAGGGTCGTCAGCCATCCTATACGCGAAAAACTTAGGAAAAGGACAATGGCACCTAATATGAGCAAAATATTTTCGAACGTGAAAATTCCAAAAATTCGTTTTTTCGATATTGAAATTTTCTTTACACTAAACCCTAACCACAGCGGAATATAGAGCGTGTTAAATTGGTGCGCTAACCAAGAAGGTTCAAAAGCCACGCCAGTTACCCGCTGGCGGTAAAGCAGCCCACTTGAAGAGATATAGGACTGCAGATTCCATAATATTTGAGGATATTCTCCGTAAAGTTGCCAAGCAACTGCTTGAATCAAGCTGGCAAGAATGGCAATCAACCCACCAAGATATATCCATTGCAGGGATTTTCGTAGGGTTGTTCCATCCACAATAATCGTAGTAGTCAGTAAGTAGAACCCTATTCCAAGCGCTACTGTAAGTAAGCCTTCCAAAGCGTTCCGCGAAACTGAAGCATTACGAAAGGATTCAAAAGGGATGAATGCAGCTAACGCTGTAGCAAGCGCTGCTACGAGGAAAAAGACGAAAATGGGCAAACTTTGCTTAGGAATGGAGCGCGTTTTGATAAATCGGGGTAAGAAAAATATCAGTGCAAGGATGCCTAAGAACACAATAGAGAGCGGCGCTACAGACGCTCCATGAAAGAGCTTAGCAAGAGCCGGAAAGCTCGTAAATGGCAAGCACAATAATAATAATGCCCAGCAATTTTCCGTAATAGACTGCCAAACTTTAGGCTTCATCTGTTTTCTTGTGCTTGCTTGGGATTTCATTGATAAGGATGCCCATTATTAGTCCAACTCCAGCTCCGCCGAGGATCAAGGCACCACGCTGAAAATTTAATGGCTGAGCTGGAACAGCTGCTGGTTGGTACTGGCTCACGTTGAGTGCCAATGTTAAGCCTAACGACTTTGGGCTTTCTTCCAGAATAATAGCATTCAAGCGCTCCATTTCTTTGGAGAGCTCATCAGGAGTTAGAAAAAGGCAAAATGTTTTGGGTACCGTTAAGGCATCTGTAAAGCAGGCAGAAAGAGCCTCATATTGAAGTTTAGCTTCCGAAAGCAGCACAGCGTGAAGATAAGCTTCATTCAAGCGGTCATAGAGGATTTCAGCCCACTCAGAAGCAATACGTGCTGCCACTTGTGGGTCAGGATCTTTGACCTTGATGACAGTATTCATCAGTTGGCGTTCGACTCTGGTTTTTTGCTTTAAGTCTTCTAAAGTAAGTGCGTTTCCTTGATCTGCCTCTGTCTCGATCAAGCGGTATACTACCTCTGGGTGGAATACGAGCTCTCCGATGTGATTAACCTGCGCATCAAGCATAATTTCTGTTATAGTGCCATCAATACGCAATTCCATATTCGTTGTCACCAGGGCTTTAGCTTCATAGATAGGCGTAAAACTTAGGCTCAAAAATCCCCCAATCAAAGCTCCTATGAGGATGCTCACAGCCACAGTCAACCAGGGCTCAAATCCTTTTTCAGAGAAAAGCTTCACTTGATAATCTAGGTTGAAATGTGATTGCGGATTATTTTGCATGGTATTAACTCTACGCGAAATTATCAAAATAGTATGAGCGTGCTGCCTATTTTAACATGAACTCTGTAGAACGAATTCAGCGTTGGCAGAAGTCTTCGGAATAGGGCACATTAGAGCGCAAGGTTAATTTCTGATCTGTTAAGTAGCCTAAAAATCCTTCGATATAGCCATCTTTTTTACAGCCAACGATGATAACATCCTGCCCTGGCAGCATCTCAGTGAGGTCATCTTCGTCAAAATGGAAGAAGACTTCGGTTAATTCTGGCTGCAAAACTGTAAGGAACAGTCCCGTTGCCTCAAGCCGTGCAAAATCTCGATAACGTGGATAAAGCATACGTCCAGTAAATACCATGCCGTTTTCTTGATCGATGAGGTCTGAAACTTTGTCTACCAGCTCTGGTTGCTGCGCGAAAATCGCGCTTTGGTAAAGAGTTGCTAGAGTCCTTTCCTCATTTTTCTCAGTATACAGTTTGGGGTAGCTGATATTAATAAGCGGAATAAGACTGGCTACTACAAGGATAACCAAACCTGTGGAAAGCAAGTCTCTCCATTCATGGCGCGCTGCACCTTGTTCCACCACAGGCGTAGGTTCAACTTGCACTGCTGGTGATGTTTTCAACATTAAACCACGCCAAAGCGCAGCTAATCCCAAAAGGAAGTAAAAATAAAGTGTCCAATCTGCTGGGAGGAGGTAGCGGCTGCCTGAAGTGCGCCCTAAAGCATTAGAAAGGTAGTAACCCACATTTATCAACAGTGGTATTAAGCCAGCCCATCGGTTTTTGTGCCAAGCAGCTGAAATTCCTAATCCGATGAGGGTTAAATTAGCTGCAAATGCCAACCCGGTTGAAAGCGGCATTTCACCCCGCCAAGTGACCGGCTCGTCCCAATATGCCTGGCCTAATACTGGTGTGAGCTCGAGAGGATACAGCTGGAAAGGCATGATAAAAAGAGCCTTAATTTCATTATTAAAAAAATGACCAGCGACAATTTCTATAGCATTTTTTGGAAGTATCAGGCTAGGGGTGTTCACCAAGCGTGGTGCTACCCTTGGGCTTTCCGAGGTTTGTGGTGTTCTCACACCCAATAGGATCGGGTCATTAGCTTCTAATCCCGTTGGCGCTGGGCTTTGCTTCACGTGTAAAAACCGTGTTTGAATGACAGCTTGAATTTTATAGCTAAAAGGATCAATTCCGTATTCTATCCGATTGTAGGCTGTCCACGGGGCAATGGTAAGTATAAAACCTAAGATGAAGATGCCCCAAGCTGGCCAGATCTGCTTCCATTGGAACTTATACACAAAAAGAGCCATCAGCATCACACAGGGGACTAGTACTAAAGCATTTGTGCGCACCATGAGGGCAAATCCCAGCACAGCACCAGACAGGATGGTCCAGGGGCTTTGTTTCTTAGGCTTCTTGAACCACTTGAGCAATATCAGTGCTAACAATGCCATCAAGATCATCGTCGGGAATTCTGAGAGGTATAAGCGTGAATTGGAGACAGAGATCTTAAATGTGGAAAATATGGCATTGTATTCTTTAACGACAGCAAAAAGTGCCAAACTCAACCCGAACAAGCGGTGATAAAACTCATTCCCAAGGAGATAAAGTATCACTGGGAAAATGGCGAAGCAAACAATTTGCCAAGTTGTTGTTGTCCAGTAATTCTGTCCCACAAATTGGTGCAACAGACCTAAGAAAAAAGTATAAAGCGGCTTCTCCGTAAAGTAAGGGTATTCCAGCCGTTCTCCGATGAGCATATACTGTCCGCCTAAATCGGTGAGCGCAGCGTCACTAAAGGGATAATAATCTTGGTTAGGCGGGTAAGGACCCTCAGCAAAAAAGCTATTCGAAAAAGGCGCTTGATTCCACAACCAAACTGCCCCAACCCATAGCAGCAAGCAAATCACCACGTCTAGCCAAACGCCTGGCGTACGTCCACCAGTGTGTGCTTTTATCTTATCTAGAATTAGATCTCCCAACAGAACAAGGAAAATGATGAGTACCAGCTGGTTGAGCAGCACTGGTACGCCAGCTACATTCCAGTAGCGATCATCCGGATTCAGCCCGATTCTCGTTACAACGATGAGCAGCCAGATCGCGGCGATGCTCGCTAAGCAAATTAGAAATGCTTTTTTATCTCCGCTGCCTGAAGGAAGAACAATGCAAAAAACAACAAAAAATAAGAGTTGGAGAAAACTTATATAAAACCAAATACTCACTGGTTCAGTGAAAAACTTAATCACCGCATTAGTTGCTCCCCAAATCAAGATCATCGCTGTGGTAAGGAGCAAAAATGCCATGCATAATATCAGCACAAAACGGCGTATACGCGAATAATCCCCCATAAGTGAGTTTCGCATGCGGTTATAGAAGTCTTGAGCTGTCTTATTACGCAGGAGCAAGAAGAGTCCGAAAATGATAAGTGCTGCGGCTAAAATTAACCAGCCCAGAGAGACGAGCTTAATAGACTTTGCTGCAACCCAACCTTCTGGTTTAGTGACGATTGCAGTTTTATAATTCAGCCAAGCGAGGATGCCTAACCCCTCCAAACCAGTAAGGATAAAATACAGTGCAGGAATATTAGGTTTAGCCGAGCTGATTTGAGTTTTTCCCATTTTTTGTCAATAGATGTAAATATGGCTCAATTATAAGTCAACCCAGAGAGCTTATGGCATAATCAAGCTTGAGATTTAATAAAAACTTAGGTCAAATATGCCCCACATAACCCAGCTTGATCAATCTCGTATTCACCTAAACGCGATCCTCGGTGAAGGTCCACTCTGGCATCCTAGGGAAGCCTGTTTGTATTGGTTGGATATCGAAGCGGGTTCATTGTTCAGATACTATCCTCAAAGTGATCAGGTCAACACCTTTTCTTTAGGTAAACGCGCTGGGTGCTTCGCATTTCGTCAAAAAGGCGGTTTAATCATCGCTACTGAAAACGGATTAGCCTATTGGGATGAAAATATGGGTCTGAGCGCCAACTTCGTCGATTTATACCCATTGGGCTCTGCTAATATGATGAATGACGGACGTGTGGATTCTGCTGGCCGCTTTTGGGTAGGCAGTAAAGGACCAACCGGGACCTCTTCTCTTTTCCGCATAGACCCCGATGGAAAGGTGACCACTATTCTAGAAGGGCTCACCATTTCTAACGGAATCGACTGGAGCCCCCATAACCGCTTTTGTTACTATGTCGACTCCGGTGCCGCTACGCTCCACCGCTATCGCTTCAACCCGGATGAAGGTTTACTATACGCACCCGAAGTATTTTATCAGCCCCATGATGCAATCCGCTCATCAACGCCAGATGGACTCTGCGTAGACCAAGCTGGCAATATCTGGGTTGCGATTTGGGATGGCGGCTGTGTGTTACAGCTTTCACCGAAAGGTGAGGTGCTTCAGGAGGTGCGCTTGCCTGTCAGCCGCCCGACGTCACTTACTTTTGGTGGCGAAGATTTGCGTGATTTGTACATTACATCAGCTTCTACCGAGCTTAGCCCTAACGCGCTGGCTTCACAGCCCTTAGCCGGTGATCTCTTCCACATACGTACCCAAATTCCTGAGCGTCCGCCAAATTTCTATCGCGGGTAAATTTACCCTTCAATCGTCTTCTTCAATTTCGCCTGTTTTTTCGAAACGCAAGCGCTCGTGCGTCTCTAAGATGCGTTTACGCATACGCAAACTTTGCGGTGTTACTTCCAATAGCTCATCTGGACCAATATATTCGATCATTTCATCAAGGCTGAGCACCCGTGGAGGATTGAGTTTATCCTCCAAGTCGCGAATGGATTGCCGCATGTTAGTTAGGTGTTTCTTCTTTGCCACGTTGATGGATAAATCCTGTGGTCGTGGCGTTTCGCCGACGATCATACCTTCATAAACAGGAACGCCTGGACCGACGAAAAGTTGACCCCGCTGCTCGGCATTCCTTAAGCCAAAAGTAGTCGTGACGCCAGTCTCCCGCGCAACGATTGAGCTGGCTTGCTTGATATCAATCGGTCCTTCTAACGGGCGAAGGCCAATATAGAATGAGTTCAACACACCTTTTCCGCGTGTGATCGTAAGAAACTTGTAACGGAAACCCAATAACCCACGGGTTGGCATTTCATAAGTCAGATGCACGGTATTATCAGGGTTATTGGTCATATTGGTCATCTTGCCGCGCCGCTGACCAAGTAGCTCCACAACGGCACCAACATACTCTGGATCAACATCCACGTGCACTTCCTCAAAAGGTTCGAGCTTTTTTCCGTCTTCATCGGTGACAACGATTGCCTCAGGACGGGAAACCTGGAATTCGTAACCTTCGCGGCGCATCGTTTCGATGAGGATGCCTAAGTGCAATTCTCCTCTTCCGGAGACAAGAAAAACATCGTTTGCATCGGTTTGCTCCACACGCAAGGCAATGTTTGTGCGCAATTCATCCTGCAGTCTCTCCCACAGTTTGCGTGAGGTGCTCCACTTTCCCTCTTGACCAGAAAATGGTGAAGTGTTAACCCCAAATGTCATTTGCACCGTCGGCTGTTGCACTTTGATGACGGGTAACGCCACCGGATTTTCGAGATCAGCTAAAGTCTCTCCAATCTGGATATCTTTGAGGCCTCCAACTGTAATTATCTCGCCAGCTTCCACATGATCAACCAGCACCTTATCTAAGCCCTGGAATGCATACACATAGCGCGCTTGTACCTTCTCAAGGCTGCCATCGTGTTTAATGCGTGCTAACATCTGCCCAGTGTTTAACGTTCCGGCATGAATACGTCCTACGGCTGTAACTCCGCTGTATTCATCATAGCCAAGGTTGGTGACGAGCATTTGAAAAGGCGCCTCCAGATCTACCTTTGGCGTAGGAATATTATCTAATATGCACATAAACAGAGCATGTAAATCATTGTCTAAGTTAGGTGTAAGCCCAGCTTTGCCTTCCAAGCCATTGGCATAGATAATCGGAAAATCTGTCAATTCATCACTTGCGCCTAATTCCACAAACAGGTCAAAGGTGTTATTAATCGCGCTTTCAATATCGGCATCCTTTCGGTCCAATTTATTGATCACCACAATTGTTTTCAGGTTTTTAGCAATGGCTTGCTTGAGCACGAAGCGTGTTTGTGGTTTAGGTCCTTCAGCAGCATCTACCAAAAGGAGGACGCCATCCACCATGTTCATAATACGCTCCACCTCCCCGCCAAAATCAGCATGACCGGGTGTATCGACGATATTGATTTTTACCAATTCGCCAGTTTTGGGGTTAGGTATGCTGATAGCAGTGTTTTTTGCTAAGATCGTAATTCCACGCTCCCGTTCTAGGTCGTTTGAATCCATAATGCGTTCTTGTACGCGCTGATTTTCGCGAAAAATCTTCGCTTGGCGCAG
Organism: Candidatus Mesolinea sp.; assembly: GCA_003499715.1. GTDB lineage: Bacteria > Chloroflexota > Anaerolineae > Anaerolineales > Anaerolineaceae > Mesolinea. The sequence goes on from DNSH01000128.1 coordinate 10,808, forward strand.
CATCGAGTCTATGAGTGTCGTTTTTCCATGGTCAACATGGGCAATAATAGCAATATTGCGTAGGTCAGTTCTTTCAGTAATCAATTAATCCTCTTCTTACCATAAATAAAAAAACCCGGTTGCCCGGGTTTTGATTTTCATCATAATCCTATCACACCATAAAAATACGGCGGTCGATCCACCCGGTCTTCAGTAATATCAATGGCATTTTTCAAGCGTTCTTTGGCTTGAATGAGCTTTTCATAATCATTGGCGTGAATGTCAAACACGGTTTGACCAGCCTCGATCGCATCTCCGATCTTGGCATAAACCATGATCCCCACGGCTGGATCGATTGGATCGCCTTTCTTTTCTCTACCGGCGCCTAATTGTACAGAGGTCTCGCCCACTTCTCGAGCGTTCACACTTTTCACCCAGCCGCTCTTTTCTGCTAAGACAGGCTCAATAAACTTAGCCTTTGGCAATTTGTCGAGGTTGTCAATGGTGCTCACGTCCCCGTGTTGTGCGATAACCAACTCTCGGAATTTGCGTAAACCACTGCCATCATGCATAGCTCGCTCTGCCATAGCTAAGCCTGTTTCTATATCAGATGCTTTCTGTCCCAAAATCAGCATATATGCAGCTAAGTGTAGACAGTGATAACGGTAATCATCAGGACCTTTGCCCTGCAGCATTTCAACCGCTTCTCTCAGCTCGAGGGCATTTCCGACTGCATTCCCCAGCGGTTGGTCCATAGGAGAAAGTACAGCAATCACCTGCCTGCCGCTGAGCTCCCCAATGGCAACCATTTCCTCAGCAAGTTCACGCGCCTTTTCTAACGTGGGCATAAAAGCCCCTTTACCAACCTTGACGTCCAAAACAATCGCATGTGCTCCTGCGGCGATCTTCTTGCTCATGATAGATGAAGCAATCAGAGGGATGGATTCTACAGTGCCGGTGACGTCCCGCAATGCATAGAGTTTGCCATCGGCTGGCGCTAAGTCTGCACTTTGACCAGTCAAAACTATGCCAATCTCTTTGAGTTGCTGGATAAATTCTTCTGTGGTTAAGTCGAGCTTAATCCCGGGAATTGATTCCAGCTTGTCGATTGTTCCACCACTAAAACCTAAGCCACGACCAGACATTTTCCCGACCGGTAAACCGCAAGCAGCTACAAGCGGTGCAACGGTAAGGGTCGTTTTATCCCCAACACCACCTGTGGAGTGCTTGTCTACGACGATAGGGGCTGCATCGTTGAGGTCTAGCGTCTCGCCAGAGTGCGCCATAGCTAACGTGAGATCGGTAGTCTCTTGATGAGTCATCCCATTCAATGTAACCGCCATCGCAAAGGCTGCCATTTGATAATCAGGAATGCTACCTTGGGTATAACCTCGAATTAAGAATTCGAGCTCATCTTTGGTCAGCGCAAGCTTATCCCGTTTTTTAATGATTAAATCGACAGCACGCATTTACTTTTGACCTTATGATTGCTTTTGATCCTCAGCAGGATAAACGCTTACCTTACGGTAAGGTTCCTCGCCCGTAGATTCAGTGTAAACTTTTGCGTTTTCCCGCAACGCCATGTGCACAATGCGGCGCTCATTCGGGGGCATAGGCTCCAAGACTTGCTTTCGACCGGTCTTTTCTACCTGATCTGCTGCCCGACGGGCTAACTTCCGCAATTCATTTTCTCGGCGCGTACGATAATGTTGTACGTCTACTTGAATCGGGACCCAATGGTCCAGCTTATGCGCAACGATGAGGCTGAGGAGATATTGAAGCGCATTAAGCGTTTCTGCCTTGCGCCCGATGAGAAAACTTAAGTCTTCACCTTCGATATTCACCGATATCACAGGTTTTTCGTCCGCTTCAGTTTCGGCAAAACCGACACTCACACCAGCCTTAACTCCCATCTTTTCTAAAAGTTCAAGTGTTACCTCTTTGGCAACCTGTTGTTCAAACGAAATCTTTTCTTGAACAGTTTCTGGCGCGGGAATCTGTTTTACTTCCTTAAGTGTTTCTTCCACCAGAGGTTGTTGTACTGATTGATTTGACGCGGAGCCATTGTAAATCGAGCGGTTAGGATCCTTGACTGTCAGGCGAATACGTGCCTGGCGTGTGGCAAAATGAAAAATGTTGCGTTTGCCTTCATCCAACACTTCAATTTCCACATCATCTTTCGAGAGGCCCATTTCAGAAAGGCCTTTATCGATTGCTTCTTCAACAGTAGGTGCAATCACCTCTAAGGTTGTTTTATTTTCATTCATCAATCCACCCCATTATTACTTCTTCTTGCGTTTTTGCGGTGGTCGCTGTTGCTTCACAGCGGCGCGTGCAGAAGGCTTCGGTTCAGATTTCTTTGGTTCGGGGATTGGTTCGTCATCTGGGATTTCGAGCAATGATGCCGGCAAAGTTGATGCCGGTACCACAGCTGGCTTAGGCTTAATAAAGGGGAGTATTTTTGACCAATCCGTTGTTCCTTGAACCGAGTATTGAATAATTGTTGCAACATTGCTGGCTAAAAAGTAAAGCGCTAACCCGGAAGCAAGCGTGAAAGAAATCCAACCCATCAGCAAGGGCATATACAGATTCATGCTTTTTGTCATCGCAGCTGCCTGGTCGCCAGCTCCGCCAGAAGGTGGCGCCACCACCTTACCTTGAATCCAAGTTGTTAATACCACTAAGATCGTCAGAACCGGGATTCCAATCCCGCCGACCACGAGCCTTTCGGGTTGACCCAGATCCATCCACAGGAAGTGGTTTTGAACGGGCAAAATCTTGCTGGAATCCAAAAATGGATAAATCATGCGCTCCAACTTAATCAATTCCAATGGTGTTGCAGCCATGACCTTAATAATGCTCTGGTAAAGGCCCAGAATGATTGGAATTTGGATAAGAGATGGCAAGCAAGAACCCGCTGGATTCACTTTGGCTTCGCGATAAAGCTTCATTCGCTCTTCGGCAAGCTTTTCGTGGTTATCTTTGTACTTTTCCATCATCTTTTTATAGCGTGGACTGTTTTGCAGCTCAGTCATCGCACGCGTTTGCTTAATTTGCTTTGCTGTTAGGGGGTAAGTAACTAATTTAATCAACAAAGTAAATAAAATGATGGCAATACCAAAATTTTTGACCCCGAGGGTTATTCCCAACAAAATATTTGTAAAGGGTTGAACAATAATTGTATCCCACATAACTTTATTTTCCTTTTATTTTCCGGGCGTAAATGACCAGACTAAATTACCGTTGAGATCATAGGCTTGAAGCAAGACATTGCCCTTTACACCAATGAAAATCTTATCGCCAGCAAGCACAGGTGTTGAATATACCTCTCCATCTACAGTGCGGGTCCAAACAGGAGCACGATCGCTCATATTGTAGACCGTTAGTGTGCCATCTTCGCGGACAACAACGAAACTGCTCTCCAATGGAAGGATACCGGCTGTAACATTGCCGCCTGCGTCTAAAGCCCAGTTCACAGAACCATCATCAGGGTTTAATCCGAAAATCTTGCCGCTTTCATCCGTAAAAACAATGTTGCCATCGAACATCACCGGTGTTGCCCACACGCTGGATAATTCACCGTTGTTGTTGAATGCCCAGAGAATTTCCCCGCTTTGGCTGTCCACCGCAGTAAGCACCTTGCCCATGCTGCCCACGAACAATGCACCCCTCTCAGCATCGTAGTAAGGTGCGGAAACTAAAGCTCCATTTAGTTTGGTTTTCCAAAGGACATCACCTGTAGCGATATCTAGCGCAACCAAGTGATGATCCATCGAGCTAATGTAAACTACATCCTCGATAATTACAGGTTCTGCCATAAAGCCAAATTCACTGGAATAAGTCCACGCCAATGAACCATCAACGTTTAGGCAATACACGTTACGGTCAAGGTTCGGCGCGATGATGTATGTCCCATCGGTGGCTGCTTTAGCTTCGAACCACCCTTTTGCTTCGCTAAAAATCCAATCTACAATGCCATTTTCAGACGAAAGACTCTGAAACCGATTGGCGAAATCCCCAACATATACCTTTCCATCTGCTATCGTAGGAGGGGCGTAAAAAATGACTTGGGCTGATGCACTTTGGGGGTAGCGCCAAACTTCTGTACCTGCAGCAGCGTCGATTTTGTACACAAACTGCTGGTAAGAAACGTAGGCTGCCGATTCATCTGCGCTTACGCCAGGCGTACCATCAGCGCGTGGACCCATAGCACAACCGCCTAACACTAAGGCGGTTAATGCCAGCATAAAGATTAATCCAAAATGTCTCTTCATAATTCTCCATAATTCATGGAACTGGATCGTAACCACCTTGGTTAAAAGGGTTACAACGCAAAATGCGTTTAAAAGCCATCCAGCTCCCTTTGATTGCACCATATTTATATACTGCCTGATAACCGTAATGTGAACAAGTTGGGTAGTAGCAGCAAGTATTAGGTGGCAGGGTTGGCGAAACAACAATCTGATACGCTCTGATAAGCAATAAGATTAACAGGCGCGGAAGGTTCTTCAGCGTGATGGGCAGATCCTTAAGTGGAGGATCAATATGGCTATGATCCGCTACCGGTATAGTTTGTTCCGTCATCAGTTTGTTTATTGTTTATACCTGCCCACACAAGCAGCTTCTGAAAAGACTGGTCAACCTCAGATGGGGTAGACTCTAATAGGTGCTTGCGAGCAACTACCAAGATATCAAAACCAGGTTTGATTTCTGCCCAAGATTGCGCTAAGCGCGCACGCAGGATACGCTTGCAGCGGTTACGCTGCACTGCGCCGCCAACAGCTTTACTCGCTAGCACAGCGGCACGGGAATACGCAAGTCCATTTGGCAGGAACACCAAAGCCATCCGCTCGTCCGAAACGGACTGACCGCTCCGACGGATGGCTTGAATTTCCTGCGAGCTCTTGATGCGGGTTGTAGATTTGCGCAATGTTTTTGGGCACAATCAAACCTAACTTTTCCTACCAGCGAACCTTCTTGACATGATTGTTCACCTTTGGAGTAAGCTGGTGGCGGCCGCGTAAGCGCCGGCGCTTAATTACATTCCTACCATCGCTCGTAGACATGCGCGCGCGGAAACCATGCACACGTGCGCGTCGGCGCACTTTGGGTTGATAAGTTCGTTTGGGCATTTCAATATTCCTTTCAAGATCCTGCACACCAAAGAATGCCGGCTGCAGAGTATTTTTATATTTTTAACCTTTTGATTTTACCTGATTAGTCATAATTGCGTCAAGCGCAAGGTGGGCGAGAGTTGTGCGGGGTCTCAAGAGGGTATCCAAAAAGGATATCCATAAACCGTAGTGTATAAATGCATGAGTATTACGATCCCCTATTTTACATTACCTCCCCTTCAAGTAACCCCGATTGGTTTAAGCCCGTAATGCGTACTGAGGTGATGGTGTTCGTTAGATTCTCATTGCTTTGGGTTCGCACGCGGAAAAAGTCCGGCGTCAAGCCAGTGAAACTGATCTGGCTGCCATTCTCTTTGCCTTGTTCCCACAATACTTTTGTGTCACTGCCAATTTTAGCCATTTGGATTGCGCGCGTTTTCATTTGCAGCAGCTCTCTTACACGCTTTGCGCGTACATGGCTGATTGCAGCTGGGATCTGCTCTTCAAACTTGGCTGCGGGTGTGCCAGGCATTGGTGAAAACTTAAAGACATGCCCACCTGAAAAAGGCATCGCCGCGATAAATTGGAACGTTTCCTCAAAATGAGCATCCGTTTCACCTGGAAAACCCACAATAATATCCGTTGTGATTGCCAGTTCTGGCAGGTGTTTACTAATACTTTCGATGAGCTTGCGATATTGCGTAGTCGTAACTGGGCGTGCCATGCGCCTCAAAATCACATCGCTGCCGCTCTGAAGCGGAAGGTGCAGGTGAGGGCAAAGTCGCGCGTCTTCAAAACATGCCAGTAAGCGCTCATCCACATCCCAAGGTTCAATCGAGGAAATCCGAATCCTAGGAACACTGGTCTGAATTAAAACTGCTTCGATCAAATCCGCTATCCGTAAATTACCTTCCAAATCTTTTCCCCAGGCGCCAATCTGCACACCCGTAAGCACGACTTCTTTGACACCTAAGTCCTCTGATTGGGCGATTTGCCGCACAACCTCCTCGGCAGGGATACTTCTGGATTTTCCGCGGGCGATACGCGTGAGGCAGTAGCTGCAAACGTTGTTGCAACCTTCTTGAACTTTGATAAAGCTGCGCGTGCGTGCCCGGTTGCCTAAATCTGGCTTTATAGACTCCTTATATAAGAACACATTTCCGATTTCTGTGGTGTTAAAAAGCTTTAAAACCTGGTCCTGATTTTCATGGGTAAATATGGCATTATCATTAACTAATTCCGCTGCAGCGCGTGGAAATGCGCTCACCCAGCAGCCCATCGCTAGCACCTTCGCCTCAGTTTCACGCTGATAATGACGCACCATCTTGCGCGAATCAGCTACAGCTTTAGCAGTCACGCAGCAGGTGTTGATCAGCACATAATCAGCTTCAGTGGGGTTCGCTACCACTTCTTGCCCACGTGCAGTCAGGTCGAGCGCCAATTGCTCAATCTCTGCCTGATTGAGCCGGCAGCCAACCATATCTAGAAAAACTTTCATCTTAGCGTTTGATCACTGAAAAATCTGAAAAGATGACCGCAGCATTCCCTTCCGTACGGGTTTCGACGATCATACCTACCTTGCCGGTTGTAAAACTGGTATCTTTTACTGTCTGCAGCAAATGGTCGTTGACGCTTAAGGAGAGCTCATTCCCGATGCAGATAACCGCAATTTTGTTTGTAGCATTCCCTATGTTGATTTGCTCACTGTAAGTGAATTGGTCGCTGCCCAATAACGTCTCTACCCCGTTTTCTACCTTCATAATGCCATAGTAGCCATCGCTGCTGATTAAAAAGCTATAAAAGTTATCTTTATTTCTATACCGGCACATAAGACCGAAGTTAGTATCTTCTGGTCCGCTCATTTTTTGGGTTTGAACCTGAATTTCTGTATCGGTTAGGGGTAAATCGGCAACTGACCAGGCACGCGAATTTGGAGTTTTAACCGAAATTAAGTATCCATCCGCTGAATAACCTTTGAGCTCGTAAGGTGAATTGACTTTCTCCCAACCGGTAGACTGATCAGAAAAATCATCCTGGAAAATCACTTCTCCAGGTTCCAACCATGGCAGCTTATCGAAGCTCCAGCCAAAGGATGAACAGCCACTTAGCATAAGCGCTGCCACGCAGAGAAGGAGAGTCAATCTTTTCGATTTCATCTCCTTCATCATACCAAATTTTTTGACTACGGACAATTTTTTAGATCAGAGAGTTTCCAAATAGCGGCTCACTTCCCAATCCGAAACGTGAATGCGGTAAGCTTCCCATTCAGCCATGCGGGATTCGATAAACTTCTCTGTGAGAGTGCTGCCAAAAGCTGCCTGCAAGATAGTATCTTTCTGGAATTCGTCTAAAGCTTCTTTAAGTGAGCCGGGTAGCATTTCAACGCCAAGCTCCTCACGCTCTGTCTCGTTCAACTCATATACATTGATATTGTTGAGTGGTTTCGGGCAGGATAAGCCTTGATCAATTCCATGCAATCCAGCAGCTAACATTGCATTGAAGGCTAAGTATGGATTTGCTGAAGGGTCAGGGCAGCGTAATTCTATGCGCACACCATTGTTATTCCCATGGTTCACGCGAGGAATACGAATAAGCGCTGATCGGTTGACCTCAGCCCAGCCTATATATACTGGTGCCTCATATCCCGGAACCAAGCGTTTATACGAATTGACACTTGGTGCCACTACCGCGCTAAATGCTTTGGCGTGGCGGAGTTGACCGGCAATGAAGTTGTAAGCTAACACGGATAAATGTGCAGGGTCGCTTCCATCATAAAACAGGTTCTTCCCATCCGCACTTATCGATTGATGGCAATGCATACCTGATCCGTTTATGCCGAAAACTGGCTTTGGCATAAACGAAGCGATTAAGCCATGTCTCATCGCAATCGCTTTGACCGTTGACTTGAACGTCTGCACATTATCTGCGGTTTTAAGGGCTTCATCAAAGCGGAAGTCAATTTCATGCTGTCCTAAAGCCACCTCATGATGGCCTACTTCGATATCCAAACCCATAGTCTTCAAGGCTGACATAATCTCAGTTCGCACAATAAGCGCTTGATCATTGGGGGAAAAATCAAAATAGCTGCCCACGTCATAGGGCACAGGGTGAATATGCTCCGGACCGTTGCGTAAGAACAAAAAGAATTCAGGCTCAGGGCCTATATTAAGGGTCCAACCGCGTTCCTCTTTGAGTTTTTTCAGGTTTGCTTTCAGCCTGCCGCGCGGATCACCCTCGAATGGTTCACCATTAGGTTTGTATACATCGCATAGCACCCTGGCGCGTTTGTTTTCTTCTGGTGACCAAGGAAGCACAGCGTAAGTGTCCGCATCCACCGACAAGTGCATATCGCTTTCCTGAATACGCGTAAAGCCCTCGATTGATGAACCATCAAACCAAATGCCATTATCCAAGCATTCAGCTAAACGATCCGCCGGTCCATCTAACGATTTGACCGCGCCATTGATATCTGTAAATTGATAGGAAATAAACTTGATGTGGTCTTCCTTGACCCGTTTTAATAAATCTTTGGCATCCATAATAATCTCCTGTTATAGTGTTAATACGCTTCAGGCAAAAAGCCATGAAGCTTGATAAGGTCACTACACTGGATTTTGTGCCGAAAGTCACCTTCCGGTTTTGGAACCGCTTAGGAGAGAAAGATAGAAACCCGTGATAGATTTCGGAGGCATCCGCTGATCACTCGATTTT
>DNSH01000049.1 GCA_003499715.1 Candidatus Mesolinea sp.
CGATACGATTCCGACACACCCCGTCCAATCGCAACGGAAGTATGCGGCGAGCCTTACACTATCGATACGGGCACAGGTTTAGGTCAAGTTGTTCAGGATTGCGTTTATCGGGTATATGAAAACTATTGCACCTATACAACCATGGATTGGCTGCCAGTGGAGACTCTCGTCACATCCGGGGAAGATTTGCGTCCGTATTGGCCAACTTTTGAGCTTGCTAACGAACAACGGCAAGGGAACAGCACAGAACGTTATGTAATCACCTTTTCCGCAGCGGGTGATTCCTTTACCTATTCCACCACTGATGAAAACTTGTATTTACAAGCGCAGCCAGGCAGTACTTGGTTACTTGATATTAACCAGTTCAATCATGTGGTTTCTGCTGCACCTGCGCAATAATCTTTAGGCTGCCTACTTATCTCCACGAATCATGAGCCAGTCGTCGCCGCTTTTAATGGCATAATGGGGCAGCCAAGCCAAACCAAACAGCTCCAGGACGATGTCTTTTTTGAGGGGCGGTACACTTACCTCCCGAATGGTGCCAATCGATTGGGTGCTTTGGGTCTGGAGTGCGTCAATTTCAGCCTGCATCTGCTTATCTAAGTCAGCTAATTCCGCCTCGTATTTTTTAATCATTTGCTCTGATTCTTTTACGCCGGCTTTTGCCGTAGAAGTAAGGCGCCGTTTTGTCATCGATGTGCTCAAGTTGCTTTTTCTACCTTTAAACAATTTGGCAACATTCTCAATCCCTTTAACTGCCTCCTCAGAGCGGCGTTGCTTCAATACATCCTGATCCCGTTCCAATTCCAGCTCTTCGCGCATCTTTTTGTCTTCGATGGTCTTCTTTAGTTTGGCATACTTCTGCTTTATCTTCTCAACGGCTTCTGCGCTGCTTCCCTGGCTGGATTTTTTGCAGCGTTCTTCGAAAGCTTCACGGCTCTCGCCAGGCTCGGAGACGAGCTTGAGAGTATCGTTTTTGAAAAGTGTAAGCGTTTGCGTGCGGTAAACCCATTCGATAAAATCTTTTTTCAGCGTACTTATGTTCACTTCATCATCAAAAGGATAGCTCAGATCGCCAAAGGTCGCCTCGGGAAGCGGCTGGCTTTCCAGCTCAGCAGGGTCAATAGGCTCCACACGGTAATCCTCCCAGCGTACCAATCCGCGGGTCTCCAGCTTAGGGAGGCACACACCTACCTTCACCTGGGTATCCAGGTTATAGGTGCGGTTGGCAAAATACACATTAGCCTGCCCTAAAAGCGCTGGCTGATAATGCACAACCGCATGAGAAGCTGCCCCCGAGAGGTTAATACCTTGGTTTTTAAGTGCCTCCGATAGAGTTCGCTTAAGTGGCAGGTAATAAACCTCCACCTGGGAACTCAGTTTAGGTTCCACAGGCTTGCCAGGCAAATCAACGCCCTTGGTACCAAGGATTTCTTCTTTCTTGACTGCACTGGCGGCATGCCCTTCAGGTGTTGCGCCAACCAAGGCGTTTAACGCCTGTAATTTGTTGCGCGTAATTGGACCCGCCAAGTAGTTCATTGCCCAGCGTGTGGTAAATACTGCTGGCGCTTTTGCGTGCACGTTGTGCAGCAAAAAGACGCGCTTCCCTAAGGCTGAGATGGTTTTGTCAAAATAGCTCCGATCCAAAACGCCTTGCAAGCTCTCCAAGCCATCGAGCAGGCGTTGTTTATCCTGGTCGGTCTGCAGCTTCCCAATAATCCAAGTGCCCGTATTTGAAAGCGCCTTGTAATCCAGATCAATCGGGTTTTGAGTCGCCAATACCATGCCTAAGCCGAAAGCACGGGCTTGCTTGAGTAAACGCAGGATAATCGGCTTACTAGGTGGGGCTGCCACTGGCGGCAGGTAACCCACAATCTCATCAAAATAAACCAGAGCGCGCAGGTTTGATGTGCCAGGTTGGCTGCGCATCCAAGTTTCAATGGCAGAATAAAGTAGGGTAACAAAAAACATGCGTTCTTCATCAGCCAAATGGGCTAAATAGAAGACGCTATGGCGAGGCTTACCTTCAGGTGTGTAAAGGAAGGCGCCAATATCCAAGGGCACGCCTTCCAGCCAGCTTTCAAAAGCCGGGGCTGCTAAAAAGTTATTTAGCAGCATTGCCAATTCGAAACGTTCTTTTTCTGGGTAAAACTTGGAGAGCGGAAAAACGCCCAACTTGTCAAACGGCGGGGTTTGCGTTTGTAAGATAAGGCTCTCCAGGTCCAGGTCTTGCCCCTTGCTCCAGGCAGCCTCAAAAATATTTGCCAGCAAAATGTGCTCGCGAGAGCGCACGAGGTCCAGGTTTTTAAACCCCACCAGCTCCAGCAGCGCCGTTACGGTGCTAGAAATGTTCTCACGCAGCATTTCCTTGTTTTCTTCCCATGGTATTTGTGGACATTTGAGGGAGGAGAGAATGCTGACCGGAATAGCCGAGTTGGAGCCGGGCGAATAGATCGCATAGGAGACATTTTCAGCCAATTTCTGTAGGCGGGCTTTATCAATGCCCCAATCTGCTAAGCCTTTAGCCCAAGTAGCAGCAGTATCGGCAGCAGCTTGCTCCACTGATTTACCTTCACGTGCCGCTGCATCCTGCTCGATCCAAGGCGCGAAATCCTCGGGTAATAGATCCGGGAAATGCAGCAAATGATTGGTGAGGTCACCTTTGGGGTCAATTAAAATCGCAGGGATGCCTTGCAGGGCAGCTTCTTCCAGGAGGATAATGCCCATCCCCGTCTTGCCAGAGCCAGTCATGCCAGTGATAACCGCATGGGTCGTCAGATCGGCAGGGTCATAAAAGATGGGTTTTTCAGTTAAGGCTTGCTTGGCAGCCAGGTCATACTCGCAGCCAAAAAAGAATTTAGAGGGATTACTCGCCATGGCAGCTCCTTGGGAAAGTTCGGACTTTAATATAAGTATACTTCAAGAAATACGCACCAACTTAAGCAAATTAGCGATGTAAGAGCAACATGATAATGTCCTAAAGTGGCAAAATAAAAAAGTCTTAATTAAGAATAGGAGCAATATAATCGTTGTTCGATTACCCAGAGTATTTTCAAAGGAACATTAAAATCATGATGAACAGTGTACGAGTAGCCTTTCCCCTCTTACTCCCCTTCCCAGCGAACTAATATTTATTAATTATCCTCATTAACTACCGCTGGGACGGGGAGTTGATGTTTGAAAGAGGGCTGCGCCCTCTTTCAAAC
>DNSH01000036.1 GCA_003499715.1 Candidatus Mesolinea sp.
CCACCATCATCCACCATTGGGGGACGAGGGTATAGCCAATCAAGCCTGCGCCAGTGAGTGCGCAGCTCACAATCAATAAGCGCCCCACGCCCCAGCGGCGGGTGAGCTCTCCCGAAAGGAAGCTGGTGGTGAGGTAGCCAATCATGGAAACAAAGAGCAACGCACCTAATGCGTCAATAGGCACGTTGAAACTGGCACGGATAGAGGGCCAGCCTACGCCAAGCAGTCCATCCGGCATGCCTAAGGCAATAAACGCGACGAATATCAGCAGGATAAGTCCTGCCGGCCGCGCATTTACACTGCCTTTGGAAACCTTATGTTGTGCTTGGCTCATGGACAAGAATTAGGCTTCCGCGTATCCACACAGCGCTAGCGCGCCTGGGCCGGTGTGTAAACCAAGCACTGGTCCAGTAATATTGATGAAAAGCTCGACTGGTTTCAGTTCCTCGCGCAGGCGGGCAGCGAGCTTTTCGGCTTCTTCCAGAGCGTTGCCATGCATCACGGCAATGTGCAGCTTGCCCACTTGCTGCCCAATGGCGTTGGTGAACTTCTTGTATAGACCCTCTACCACGGCTTTATGCGTACGGTAAAGCGCCACGGGGGTGACTTTCCCCGTTTCCCGACTGACAGCTACCAGCGGTTTGATCGAGAGCGTGTTGCTCAGCCAGTTAATCGCATCACCGATGCGACCTCCTCTTGCCAGATAGGAAATTGTATCCAAACCAACGTAGAGGACAACGCGTTGATGTACCGCTTCAACGGCTTGTAACACCTCTTCCACGGATTTGCCAGCCTCGACGGCGCGTGCCGCGGCAATCACTTGCCAACCTAACATCATCGTGTTCCCTTTAGAGTCGACCACATGCACTGGCACGCCAACCATTTTTGCGGCTGTGCTTGCCATCTGAAAAGTGCCGCTCATCGCGCTGCTAATGGTAATGCAGACGATTTCAGTTGCGCCTTTTTCAATGGCGTGCTCGTAAGCCCTGCAGAAATCCTCGATGGTAGGCTGAGAGGTTGTCGGTTGTTGTGGATCATTCTCAATGCGCTCGTAAAATTCCTGCGGGGTCATGGTAACGCGATCTAAGTATTGTTCTTTTCCCCAAATGATGTAGCAAGGGACAACAGCAATATCATATTGCTCGAGCAGCTTAGCATCGATATCACAGGTGCTATCGGTAATAATTTTAATCATCGGTACTCCAAATCTTTAGTTTTCCTAATCTTACCCTAAATCTTTTTCGCAAGCAGGCGAAAAGAAGGGCTTACTGATCAATCCGTCCAATCTATCCTTGAAGCCAATGCTTAATTAGATAATATGCTCCGTGTGCCCAGCCAAGTTACGCAAAAATTCTAATTGACCCGTGTGATAAGAGTGGTGGAAAAGGAAGAATAGCGCCCAATAACCACGGCGCTGGGTGCGCTCGCGGATTACTGCGATTTCTTCGTCAAAATCTTCCTCGCGCATGCTTTTTAGCTGGTCTGCAATCGCTGCGTGCAGTTGGTCGATGCTGTTTATAAACATTTCAAGCGAAGGCAGCCCTTCTTCTTTACCCAATACTGGCTTAGAACCATAGCCAAATCGGCTGAAATCGGGCAAACCATTCGGCACCTGCCCACCGAGCACCTTTTGCTGGATGGTGACTAAGTTATTCGCTAAATGCCCCAGCACCCACGCCATGCAGTTACCGCCATGAGGGGGTTGAATGAGCAATTCATCGTCGCTTAAGCCGGCAGGTTGCTCGTGTACAATTTCTTTTAACCCTCCAAGAACGTCAGCATATTCTGTAATGGTGATCATATTTCTCCTTTCTATGTTTGTCGTTATCCTCATCTCGAGGTTAAATCAATAGCACTTATTCTATCTGGTCTTATTTAACAATAGTCTTTATCTAACCGATAAGTAATATCGAGCGACTTATAAATAATGCCAACTATCTCTTAAACCGGCTCCTTTTCAGAGTAGATACGGCGCGCAGCCAACGCGCAGCCCAAGGCAATTACACATAAAACCGCACTCACCAAGTAGATCTGCCGTGCGCCAAAAGCATCATAGATCACGCCGCTCATAGCATTGCTGATGATATACATGATTCCATTTAGGGTATTAAATACAAAAGTGAATGCGGTAGTGGTATATTGCTTTGGGATGCGTAAGTTTACCAAGTTCACTGTGGTGATCAGGCGCAAGGTAAAACTAATGGCGGTCATGATATTGAGCGCAAACACTACCCAACCTGAGGGGAAAATCCACACCAATAAGCGGCGGGTTAGGTCAAAGGCTAAAATTGCGATGACCAGGTTTTTTGCCCCGATTCGCTCAATGAGGCGATCGGCGCCCAACATCATCGGCACCTCAAGCAGGGCACTGAGCGTGGCTGCCAGCCCGATTACACTCACTTGCAGCCCCAATTCTTCCATAAAAATCGGCTCAAATGACCGCACCCCATCAAAGAGCGGATCGGTTAAGGCGAGTGCCACTACCGTTAGCAGCAGGTAACGGTCCTTTGCGATCAATTTGATAACACCGCGCGTGCTTAGTGCGGTTTCAATGCTTTCAGTGGAACGGCGTTCACGGAAAATACTCTCAGGCATTAACAACAGAACCACAAAAGCAGCTGCCATAAAACCTAAAAAGATTCTGTCATTGAGTAATAAGCCATAGTCTTGGAAGATCTTGCCGCCGAGTAACGCTGTCAGCGCAAAACCTAACGAACCCCACATGCGCAGGCTGCCAAAGGCAGCTTTCTCCTCGCCGTTTTTATCGGCTGAGACCTGATAAGAGAGATTTTCGCTGGCGGTGATGCTGGAGCTAACGATGACACGGTTAATCGTGTAGATGACCAACATTGCCCAAAAGGCTCGTAAATAGGGGATGAGGAAAAGCGTTACGGTGGAGATGGCAAGGGAAATGAGCAGGATTAGGCGTTTATCTTTGCTGCGGTCGAAGATCAACCCATATTGCGGCGCGGTCAGGATGACTGCCAACGCGCTGAGCATGTTGAGCAAGCTGATCTGCACGCCGTTGTAGCCTACAGCCTTAAACTGCAAGCTGAGAAAAGGCATTATCAGACCTAATCCAGCAAAAAAGAGCAGGAAAAACAAGCTAAAAAGCAGGACGTTTTTTCTCAGAGCGCGTTCATCGGCTGGCATTATCTTCTCAATTTAATAAGGAAATCAACCCACTGACGGTGAGGTCATTATAACATCGTGGCTCCTAGCAGCGCGATCTATGCGCAAGTTTTACGGCATTATCCGCAATGCGTATATAAACATGGAAGAGACCAGCCGTTTTTCCCGTAATTATGGCAAAAATTGAATCTTCACGGTATACTTTATGTAATCTATTAACAGCATCATTCACGGGAGGAACCCATGAAAGTCATTGTCAAACAAGATCAGCTTGCCCAGGGCGTTGGCATTGTATCCCGCGCAGTCTCAACGCGCAGTCCGTTGCCTGTTTTAGCCAACATTTTGCTGCAAACCGATGATGGACGCTTGAAGCTCTCCGCGACCAACTTGGAAATGGGCATCAGTGCCTGGATCGGGGCTAAGGTGGAGCAGCCCGGCAGTCTGACGGTTCCCTCCCGCACCTTTGCAGATTTGGTGAGCAACCTGCCCAGTGACGATGTCACGCTGAGTGTTGACGAGCGTACGCATACCCTCAATGTTCGCTGCGGCACGCTCAATACCGATATCAAAGGCATTAGTGCGGATGAATTCCCACCCATGCCGGAACCAGATCTTACCGCTAGCATCCCACTGAACGTGGCTAACTTCAAAGAGATGATCCAAGAAGTTGTGTTCGCCGCCTCCCGCGAAGAATCCCGCCCCAACTTGACGGGCGTGCACCTTTCCTTTGAGGGTGATTACCTTGTTTTGGCTGCCACGGATGGCTACCGCATCTCGATCGCCAAAGCTATTATGGCGCAAAAGCCAGCCCAAAAGATCGAAGCGCTTATCCCGGCGCGCGCATTGGCGGAGTTGGCGCGCATTGCGGTCAACGGCGATGAAACTTTGCAAATGGTATTTCCTACTGGCCGCGGCCAGGTCATCTTCCACCTGCACGATGTGGAGCTGGTCTCGCAGTTGATTGAAGGTAACTTCCCTAACTATGCTGCCATCATCCCTCCCTCGTTCAAGACGCGCACCGTGCTTTCCACAGCCGACCTGCTCAAAGCCTGTCGGCAGACCGAGATCATCGCGCGCGAAGGCAGTTACATCGCCCGCTTGGATATTCAACCAGAAAGCGGCGCCGAGAAGCCTTCGCAGTTAGAGATTTCAGCCAGCTCTGAGCAAACCGGCTCTTCCGAGGTGATGGTGGACGCGTCCATCGACGGCACCCCCTTGCTGATTGCCTTCAACGTGCGCTTCCTGCGCGAAGTGCTCGAAGTGATCAAGACCCCCAACGTCGTCTTGGAGACCAACGCCGCTAATTCGCCGGCTATGCTCAGGCCAGTGGGTGACGAAAGCTTCCAGCACATCATTATGCCGATGAACCTGCAGCGTTAAGCGCTCAGAAAAAGCATTCTCAGGCACCGGAAGCTAAAACCTTCCGGTGTATTTTTGATTAAATAATTTATATACTGAAGACATGCCACAGACAAAGAAAATATGAAGGAAAATGGGATCCTTTATCACCAATGATGGCGAAGCAAGGTCTTAGGGCAACCAATATAACTTTAAATTGTTAATAAAAAGCAACTTTTGACTCAAATTTTCCGAAAAAGGGGTGCGTCATTAAGCGTTATTTGCCATCTTTCACTTAACCACATTTGGAACTGAAATCATATACACTACCCTAAACCGATAAAATGTGATTAAGGGCATTGAATTCTCGTCCCATCCGCCTATAAAATAGAGATAACCATCCGGACTAATAACAGAGGAAAAGCCATGCTGACCTGAGGGGATGGTGTTGAAAGGGATCTGGATCCATTCCACATAAGGGTAGTTGAGCTGCCAGATGGCGTTTTGCCCGATGACGAAAATCATCCCTGAAATGCTCTCAGCACCACAATCTGAGCATGCTTCAGGCAGGTCGATTGCCTTTTGCCATGCTGGTTCACCTTCCAAGTCATGCGCAGGGTCAAAGCTCAGATTCTCCTGCATGTCTTGGGTGCCATCCCAACCGCCCATCACGAATATTTTCCCGCTCACTTCGGCGGCAGTGGCATAAGCACGGGCTGAAGGCAGGTCCGCAGCTGCGTGCCACTCATCATTAAAGGGATCGTAGCGCCAGGCATGGTCCACTACCTGCTTGCCATCCCAGCCGCCAAAAAGGTACATTTGCCCCTCGTAGGTTGCCAGGGCATAACCACTCACAGCCAGCGGCAGTTCCGCTTTGGTCTCCCAGCTGCCTTTGCGCGGGTCAAAAACTTCCATGCGATTGGTAACTTGCCCGTTGGCAAGCTTACCGCCTGGAACGTAGATCTTTTCACCCAATACTACCGCAGAGACTTCGCTGACAGCTGTAGGTTTATCTGCCAGTTTTGTCCAAGTATTAGTTTGGGGGTCGTAGCGCTCCACGAGGTTGGTGGGTCCCTCGGAGGTTTGACCGGCAATCGCATAAATTCCATTGCTGTAGCTGGCTGCTGCCAACCCAGCGCGTGGTACAGACATTGACGCAAGCTCCTGCCAGCGCTGCTGATAAAGCTCAGAAAGATAAGGGTTGGGTGTCTCGGTTGGAGCAGCAAACAAGGGGGTGTTGGCTAATAATGAAGAAAGCCCGAGAATGAGGACCAGAGCCACCAGTGCAATGCTCCACCAGTACTTTTGCATAAAGAGCTGAAAACGGTTAGGCTCCACTGCTTCAGCTTGCATCTCGTTGTTAGTTCCTGGCTCTGCTGAGGTGTTGGCTGGGGAGGCGACAATGCCATGCTCGATGGCATACAAAGTAGCTTCAGTGCGGGAAGAAACATCAATTTTTGCGAAGATGTTTGACAAATGCACTTTGACCGTATTGACGCTGATAAAGAGCTCTGCTGCTATTTCTTTATTGCTCTTGCCTTGAGAGACGAGCTCTAAAATTTCAATTTCACGTTCGCTAAGAGGTGCATTTTCCATGGTATTTAACCCACCCGCAATTGCAGGTAAGGCAATTAT
>DNSH01000040.1 GCA_003499715.1 Candidatus Mesolinea sp.
CTATGGGTTTGACGATTCAAACTTCTCAATTTGCTGCCAGGTTGCGCCTTTTGGTATGACCACGTCCGAAGAACTTGCCCAAACCATGGGGTGCGGCAGCAAAGGGATAGCGGGCAAGTTGGCTTTCAGGAGCTCCCACGGGTCTTGGGATTCGGGTGGTGCCAGCCGCATTTGTTTTTCACCACAAGCCAAGTCAAAAGCAGGATCAGCCCAACCGGCTAAATTGGTTCCAATCCATGCGTTATCAGCTGAAGGTACCGCCTTGCTTAGATATAGGCGGCAGGGGTCTTGCCCAGCGGTTTGCCAGCTCACCAGCGCTAAGTCAAACTGCCTGCCAAAAAGCACGCCTTCTGGCCCCGGCGCATAAAGCTCCGCAATCGGCAATGCTTGCCAATGAACTTCAATGCCACAATCGCCTAAGCGTGTCACAATCCACGTTCCGATTTGCTGGTCGAGTTCTGCCTGACTTGTCAGAAGGCTGAGGCTCAGCGGGGTCAGATCAAACACACCGTTGATACCTTGCGCCACCCGTGGAGTCGTCGAGTCGCCATCGGTGTCGATCCAGCCTGCTTGATCCAGCAGAGTCTCCGCATCCAAGCCGGCTGTCCAATCTTCCCAGGGGGGGAGCAACTCAGCAGGGAATTTTTCCGATAACAAGGCATTCGCCAAAGCAGCCGGCTGTAGGCAGGCTGCCACAGCCTGCCGCACACGCAAATCACTAAAATAATCTGGTCGATCGCCAGCCCAAACGGTATAACCATCATCATAAGCAGCAGGGTTAATCCCAAAGACTAACTGTTCGAAGCTCTCCTGAAAGTCAATGTGCAGATCCGCTGTCTGAGCTAAGGTTTCAAGTGCTGGCTTATCGAGGTTTTCCAACCCATAGCTGCTATCCAACAGGTCGCACTCCCCTGTGGAGAGCATCTGTATCGCTTGATTAATATCCGGTATGATGAGGAAATCAAGCAAGTCAAAAGCAGGTAAGCCATTTCCTGCAGCAAAGTAATAAGGGTTTTTCTCTAAGTGCAAGGCTTTGCCCGGCTCCCAATTCAGCAGGCGGTATGCCCCCCAGCCTGGAGGGGTTTGTGCCGCAGCTGGCGTTGCTGCAACTTGATCTGCTTCCAATCCTGCCAGTAAATGCGCTGGCAGCGGCATCCAGAAGAACGCACGCAGCTTGCCAGTGGTGAAACCTGGCAGACCCTGCCACCTGACCGTTTGGTCATCCTGCGCTTGGAAGCTTATCGTCCGTTCCAGTGCCCAAGCATCCGCTGACAAGTTGGCTTGTTGGGCAAGCGTATAAGAAAGCTCCAGGTCCTCTGCCAATAGAGTTTCACCGTCAGACCAATGCAAATCAGGGAGCAATGTGTATGTTACAGACATCTGGTCCATACTAAATGCGCCGCTTTCCCATTCCACTGCGCAAGCGCTCTCTTGGCAGCCCGCCGGCCTGATAAGCACGCCGGGCTTAAATACTACCACCTCTCCTGTCGCATCCACCACCAGGTCTCCAGGTTCAACTGCGACGGGGTTCAAGCTGATCAAGCCATTTTCCAAGCTTGGATACTGGCTGAGGATCGAAGGTGCATAAGTGCCAAGCTTGGCATCCCATGTAAAGGGACCGTCGTAGAGCGCGGCAAAAATGCTCTCCGTTGCGCGGTTAATTTGTCCAGAATAACGGTAGAGACTAGGTGGTTCCTCGGCAATGCAAATATTCAAAACTTTAGGGGGTGGCAGCGTTGCCGTAGAAGTTGATGTGGGGGTTGGCTGCCAGTTTTCAGTTTCGGTGGTGCTGGGCGGTTCAGTCGCTTGCAAACTGCAGCCTACCAAAAACGCTGCCAATATTAATATGCCCAAAATGCGGCTTTTCAGGCGAATAGTGTGCATATTATTCCATATCCTCAAAAAGAATAGCTTCGTCTTCATCCTGAATTAGTTTGCCCCCAAAGCGCAGCCGCAAGTATGAATCATAACGCCGAGGGTCAATGCGTCCTTCCTCAACCGCTTTGCGTACCGCACAACCTGGTTCATGGCTGTGAGTGCAATCGCTAAACTGGCACTCCGGCACGAGCGGTGCGATCTCACGAAAGTAGGCATCCAGTTCTTCGCCCTGAATATCCCAGAGTGCGAGCGTGCGCAAGCCGGGCACATCGGCTAAATATCCGCCGCCTTCCAACGCG
Source organism: Candidatus Mesolinea sp. (assembly GCA_003499715.1). GTDB lineage: Bacteria > Chloroflexota > Anaerolineae > Anaerolineales > Anaerolineaceae > Mesolinea. The sequence goes on from DNSH01000040.1 coordinate 2,178, forward strand.
AATAGCTGGCGCACACGGGTCTTATGGGTCCCTTTGCCGTCACGCCCAGCTTGGCTGATCTCGCCAATTTCTTGTGCCAGCCCAGGTTGAATGCGGTTGAGCAGACTCGTCTTGCCCACACCCGAAGGACCAGCTAAGGAGCTCAGCTTGCCCGTTAGCAGGCTGCGCAGCTCCTCGATGCCTTCGCCAGTTTTCGCCGAAGAATAAATGACGGTATAACCAATGTCTTCATACAACCCAAAAAGCTCTTTCGCTTTCTCTCGGGGGACCAAGTCGATCTTATTTGCTACGATAAGTGCTGGAATCTGTTCGCGCTCTGCCACTACCAAAAAGCGATCCAGCATACGCAGGCGCGGTTCGGGTTGGGCACAAGCAAACACCAAAACGAGCTGATCTGGATTAGCAATCAAAATTTGTTGATATTCATAATTGACGCCTGTGAGTTGGCGGGAGAGCACACTTTTACGCGGCAAGACTTCTTCAATCGTGCCGCTGCCATCCGAATGAATAGTGATGAGCACCTGATCCCCTACTGCCACCAGATCTCCCTGGGGTTTGCCTTTACGTAAGCGCCCACGTAAACGGCAGAGGATATCCCCTCTCGGCGTGCGCACGGTCAAAAATCCTGCCTGAGAGCGAATCACCAAGCCTTGAATCAAGCCAGTGCTTTGTTCAGGAGCGATTTGGTTAGGCACCATCATTCAGGTGTAGCTTCTGGGGTTTCGGTAGCGGTCACGTAAGGGGATTTTTCCCAAGGCATGGTGCCGCCTGGATTCTCATTATTGGAGAAATATAGCTGGACCACGCGGCGGAAAAGCGGCGCTGCCATTTCTGAACCTTCGCCGGCATTCTCCAAAATAATCGCGACGGCAATATCCGGTCTGTTGGGGTCATTATTAAAGGTATACCCTGCAAACCAAGCGTGCGAATCACCGATAGGGTTCTCAGCTGTGCCCGTCTTGCCGGCAATTTTGACGTTCACGCTGCTCATTTGATAAGTGGCGGTACCACGCGGATTCCGCACCACCATCACCATAGCTTCTTGAATAGCAGCTAAGTTTTCTTCTGTTACCGGTAGTTTAGAAACTGCATCCGGCTCGAATTCGTACACCGCGTCCCCCCCACTGACCGGCACAATTTTATCCACAACAGTGGGGCGGTAAAGGGTGCCACCATTACCAACGGCTGCCACAAACGATGCCACTTGCAGCGGACTCACTTGCAAAGTGCCCTGACCAATCGCCAATTGCACATTTTCAGATACCGACGTAGGCTGCTCCAGCCTGCCCTCAAATTCTGTGATCTCAATCCCAGTCTTCTTGCCCAGCCCAAAACCCGCGGCGACATCAGCGATTGCCGTGGTGTAGCCTTCATTCCACAGGGTATAACCAATGTGCCAAAACCAAGGGTTGCAAGAGCGCATCAAGCCTTCTTGCAGGGT
>DNSH01000129.1:0-4657 GCA_003499715.1 Candidatus Mesolinea sp.
AACCCATAGGATATTCTTCGAGCAAATATGATGTTGGCTGACCGTAAACCCAGCCGCTTTGATACTCAAGCAAGGCAAGCAGCAAGCGCGGATGAATGGAATATTCCTGAGCTACCACCTGCACAATTTCAGATCCGGTTAAATAACCATGTCCGCTAACGCTTTCATAGTAAGTCGCTAACTTACCGCCAGCCTGTTGGATAAATCCCGCGAGGTCAAAATTAATCGCAGAGGGTGAGTTGATTACTTCCGAATCAGGGAAGAGCCTTAGATTAGAGCTTACATCGGTGAGTAGGGAAGGGATTAAGAGCAACTGACCTTCGGGTAAGAAGCCTGCAATTGGCAGAGGATCCGGCGAGGTAATTTCATTCACCGAAACACCAAAGCGCAGCGCAAGAACATCCAGGCTATCTCCACTCTGGGCATAGTAGAGTATCGGCGCATTTTGGCTGGCAGATACCAAAGCAGCTTGATTCTCAATTGGCTGAGGTTGTGGGGTTTCTGGAACTGCTGTTTCCTGGGTTGCAGTCGGGTTTTCTAGCTCGGCGGTTGCCTCTGTTGGCGCAGGTGAGGTGCTTTCTTCTGGGTGGAATGCAACAGCGAAAGGTGCAGCCTGGCCTTCTGCTGCTACGCTTTGCGGCGCTTCGATGGGATACACCAACAGAGCCCCAGCCAGCAGCGCTAACATCATTGCTGCTAGCAATAAATTACGCGTATGCCGGCGGCGTCTGGTTGCCAGCCGGCGGGAACACCGAGCGTTATGGCTCTCAGCGCGCGATCTCGTTGAGATCGGCACGGCCATTGAAGGCTTCAACTGTCTGTCCATCGTTTGTCAAATATCCGTCGTATTCAATTCCAGTACTGGAAGAAACCCATCCGCTCAACACAAATGGAATCTCCCCATGTGCAGCAATCCACACACCGTTATAGCGCCGCGCCAGATGCAAATGCGTGCCTGTGGTGTACCCACCCTCACAGGAGGGATATCCAATGGGGTCATCGCGATGCAAATAGGTTCCAACTTGGATGTCGTCATTCTTATCCAAATGTAAGTAAAGTAGCGACCAGCCGGTCTGCTCGATGCCGTCCCCATCTAAGTCCTGTACGAGCACGCCATCGCCTAACCGGACCACCTGTCCATCGGTAGCAGCAACAACCACACTTTGGCTCTCGTAACAACCATATTCTTCACCAGCAGGGGCAAAGTCAATCCCCGCCCAAGCCGATCCCGTTCCCCAGCCTGCATGCGGACCGCCAGTAAAGTACCAAATTTCCCCTGGTTTGAATGGCAGAACAAGTTCCGGTTGGACCAGGTTCTCAGGAATAAGCGGCTCGATGGCAAACGCAAACGGGAAACCAAATAGACGTAAGTAGGTGGCATACAGTCCATTTTCAGAAACGGCTTGCTTCCAGTCCTCTTTGCCCAGTAGCAGCCCAAGCATGTATTGCACGCCGGCTGTCCCACCATTGATGGTGGGGGCAATGCGCAGCACCGTTCCATCCGCTAGCGTCCAGACTGCCACTTCGGCCTGGCTCCAAAGCGTGTATCCACGGGTCATTTCGTTAGCAGCCCAACTGAGCTGCTTATATAGACCCTTACGGTTGGCATCCTGCAATCCCAATGGGTAATCTTCTTTAATGTTGGCCCGTCCGGCTCCCGTCAACCACCCGCTGCGGTCTTCTAATACCACCAGCAGCAAGCGCGGATTGACCGAGAAATCCTCCGCTACTTTTTGCACAATTTGCGCACCCGAAAGCTTGGTGCCATCTTCCAACTCCTCGCTGTAGCTGGCGAGCTTGCCGCCAAACTGAGTCACAATCGCTTGGGTGTCAAAGCCTACCGCTGAAGGAGAGTAGAAAAGCTCGGCATCCGGGATGATCTTGAAATCTGGAGCAAGCTCATTGGCGCTCGCTGGCGGGATGAGCAGCTTTTGCTCCGGTTCAATCAGATTCGGATCAGTTATTTCGGGGTTGGCTTGCAAAATTTGCGCCACGGAAACCTGATGCTTGAGCGCGATCCTGGCAAGTGAATCCCCCTCTTGGACGGTATACTCTGTTTCTTGCGAGCGTAGCGTGGGCAGTGCCGCCGGCAGATTAGGCGTGGGTGTTGGTCCGGTTGGCGCCGGTGTAAGCGTAGCTGCAGGCGTTAGGCTAAGCAGCGTTTGCGTGAACGTGGCGCCACCCGTTGGTAAAGTTACCGTTGCAGAACTTTGCGGCACCTTCCAGGGGTCGTAATTGGGCATAGGCTGGTAGCAGCCAGCCAGGCTAAGGACGACCAGGCATCCGATTAAAAGTAGCCATTGACTTTGAAGCCGGATTGGTATGGGAAGTGCTCGCTTGAAAGTAGTGAGATGCAGTTTCATCAGGAATAATGCTGCAACTTCTGTGCCAAAGACCTAAAGCCCATAAGTTGCAGCATTATTATAAACTATGGAATTAATAATTCGGGCTACCTTAAAAGATATTCCCTAATAGATCAGTTATTCCCCTAAAAAGAGCTCTTTCCAGATCTCAAGGTTAGAAAGGGGTTTGTCTTCTACGCGTGGTACTGGGGTTGGCGTGGGAGTTGGCTTGGAGGGCAGCAGGATAATGATAGGGATATCTCCTTCCTTGATGAGCTTGGCATCTTCACGTGCCCATTGTTCTACAGCCTTCTCAGAAGTGGCGTAAGCAATTTGTGCCTCCAAGTAGACCTTAGTCTGCTCCAGCTCAGCCATCCGTGTGGTCATCGCCTCGGCTTGCTGCTCCAGCTCCAATGCGCGCACCATGCGGTTGTTGAAGTCCATCATGAGGAGGATAAGCACAATGATCACCGCCACGAGGATCAGGCGGCGGTCATTCCAATGAAATTGCTTAAGTTTTTCCCACGGTGATTGCATATTCTTACTCTGTGCAAGAATTATACCAATGCATCCTAATGCTGGTTAAATTGAAAACGCAGCCCATTGACTGCGTTTGTGCCGAAGGAGAGATTTGAACTCTCACGGGCGCTATGCCCACTACGCCCTGAACGTAGCGCGTCTGCCTATTCCGCCACTTCGGCTTACAACTTCATTTTACCTAAATCTTAAGGTTTGTCAATTATTTTCTCGAGCACAATTAGAAGGCAGTCCCACAATTCACCAATGAACGAGCGGACCTCAAAACCTCCGTTGCCCACCTTATTCGGTTATAATTCCACATCTATGGACATCAAAGAACTTACGGAACGAATGCAAGCTTTAGTAGCTGCCAAAGGTTGGGGTCAGCCCGCCTCCCCCAAGCCGCAGACACCACGCAACTTAGCCATTTCACTGTTGCTGGAGGCGAGCGAAGTGTTGGAACTGTTCCAGTGGCAGGATCAGCCTGCTGAACAAGCTGCCCTGGCAGGCGAGCTTGCTGATACCCTTCTTTACCTGTTACAGCTTGCCAATGTCTCAAACATTGACTTAGAGCAAGCCGTGCTTTCAAAAATCGCCCAAAACCACCAACGGCAGTGGCCAGAGCACCAGTCCAGGGAGGCTCGGTCATGATCGTGGCGGTTTATGGCTCCGCTGCCCCGGCGCCAGGAACTTCGCTTTACCAAGGCGCGCTAGAGCTCGGCAGGCTTCTTGCCCAAGCTGGGCACACCGTCATGACCGGGGGTTACTGCGGCACAATGGAAGCTGTTTCTAGGGGTGCAGCAGAAGCTGGAGGCGCGACCATAGGCGTCACCTGTGCCGAGATCGAGCAGTACCGCCCTGGTGGAGCTAACCCCTGGGTGCAACAGGAGATCCGTACGCAGACATTACCACAGCGCTTAGAGGTGCTCACACGTCAGCCAGATGCGATGATGGCGCTGCCTGGCGGTATTGGCACGCTTTGCGAAATTAGCTTAGCGCTCAACCTGATGGTCATTACCCCACGTGCTTCGAAACCTTTCATTCTAATCGGCAACGGTTGGGAAAAAGTCTTCCGCGAATTCTTCACACTCAATCACGAGATGATTAACGACTTGGATCAAGCGCGGCTGCAGTTTGCCCAAGACCCTGTCGAAGCGGTTGCTTGCCTGCAAAAATCTCTACCTTAGGAAATTATTATGGATAAAAAGTTACCAACCCGTCAAGAAAATTTTTCTGAATGGTATAACCAGGTGGTGCTGCGCGCCGAGCTGGCGGATTATGCTCCTGTGCGCGGCTGTATGGTCGTGCGCCCTTATGGCTGGACTATCTGGGAGAACATCCAGAAGGCGCTCGATGAGCGCTTTAAGGCTACCGGTCATGTAAATGCAGCTTTTCCTTTATTGATCCCTCAATCTTTTATGTCCAAAGAAGCTGAGCATGTGCAAGGCTTTTCGCCTGAGCTGGCTGTAGTAACCCATGGCGGCGGCGAGGAGCTGGAGGAACCGCTGGTAGTCCGCCCCACTTCCGAGACCATTATCGGCACGATGTATGCCAAATGGATTCAGTCTTATCGCGATTTGCCCGTGCTGATCAATCAGTGGGCGAACGTGGTGCGCTGGGAGATGCGCACCAAGCTCTTCCTGCGCACGCTTGAGTTTTATTGGCAAGAAGGCCACACCGCCCATGCCACCGAGCAGGAAGCCATTGAAGAAACCGAGCGCATGTTAGGGCATTTACGCAGAATTTGCACGCAACATGGCTGCCGTGCCCGTCATCGCTGGGCAAAAGAGCGAATC
>DNSH01000129.1:4740-8268 GCA_003499715.1 Candidatus Mesolinea sp.
CACTTCTTGGGGCAAAACTTCGCCAAAGCTTTCGATATCAAGTTCTTAGATGAAAACAACCAGCTGCAATATTGCTGGACCACTTCCTGGGGGCTCTCCACCCGCTTTATCGGCGCTATCATCATGACGCATGGCGATGACCAAGGCTTAATTCTACCGCCCCGTCTTGCCCCTATTCAGGTCGTCATTGTGCCGATTTATCGCTCCGATGAAGAAAAATCCCAGGTGATGGAAGCTGTGCAGAAAGCTGCAGAGCAATTAGCAAAATTCAGCGTCAAGATTGACACACGCGAAGAGGTCACCCCAGGCTTTAAATTCAACGATTGGGAGCTGAAGGGCGTACCCGTGCGTATGGAAATTGGGCCCAGAGATGTGCAGAAGAACAGCGTGGCGGTAAGCCGCAGGGATATCCCCGGAAAAGCTGGCAAAAGCTTCTTGCCCATGGAAAACTTGGACCAATCCGTTGGGGAGCTCTTGGATGCAATCCATAATAATATGCTTGCTCGGGCAACTCAATTCCGCGACAGCCACATCTTCGAAGCAAAGGATTACGACAGCTTCAAGCAGATTGTTGCCGACCAAGGTTGGGCAGTCGGCTGGTGGAGCGATGACAGAGAAAACGAAGCGCGCATCAAAGAAGAAACTAAGGCAACGCTGCGCATTTATGCCGATGAGCCTGATATAGGCGAAGGCGTTTGCTTCTATAGCGGCAAAAGGACACGTAAACGCGCTTATTTTGCGCGTTCCTACTAAGCTTGCTTGCGAGGTAATTCCAGCTAGTTAGATACGATGGTAGCTATCGATCTTACCAAGTTAGAGCAGCAAATTGGGTTTCTGCGAGAAAGCTACGCAGAGCCAGAACGCTTCTCCAAAGCTCTTCATGCGTTGTTAGGCTTTTATCAGCGTTATTCTTACCGTCCGCACCGGCGAGCGATGCCCAAGACCTTCCTGCGTTCATACAACATACCGCAGCAAGTGCTCCCCCAGATCGAAATCGGCTTGCGTAAAACAGCTCAAGCGCATCCTGAAGAGACCTTGACCTTGGCACAAACACTTTGGCAAGACCCTTATTTTGAACCGCGAGCGTTAGCTGCTTACTTGCTCGGTCAGCTGCCGACGCAATACGCCGATAAGCTGAGCGCCCTGTTACGCACCTGGCTTACGCAGCCAGTTGACCGTGGTGTGCTCGAGACGCTCCTTACCAAAGCAATTACCCCTTTACAGCAAGCCAGCCAATGGAAACCTTTCGTCCTCGAGCTGCTAACCAGCCCAGAAGACCATCTGCGTAATTACGGATTAGCCGCTTTGGCGCATACCCTCGACCAATTTTCGTTAGAAGAATTGCCTGGGCTGCTGAACGAAATAAAACCTCTGATTGAATCCGCAGACGACAAATTTACAGCTAACTTAACTAAAGTGGTTGAAAACTTAGCCCGGCGTTCTCCGCAAGAAACTGTCTACATCCTCAAGCTCATATTGATCGAGACCCCTGATAGTGCTATCGAACAGAGGATACGTTCTTATGTGCCGTTCTTTCCGGAGGAGAGCGCGCAAAGCCTGGCAGAGGCGATTAAAAAGCACGCCCGGTTACGTGAGCTTGAATCCCAAGCAGTATCACCTCCCTCAGAGGATGAAACGTCTACTCAAAAGAACTAAGGCTCTAAAAACTGCCCGAGCAAGCCCGGGCAGTTTTTACGCTTAACGCTAACTTTAAAACAAGTGAAACACCGCAATGATGGGTGCAAAGAGCGATGAAACCAAAGACATAACCGTAATGAGCGTGTTGATCGAGGGACCTGCTGTATCCTTGAATGGGTCACCAACGGTATCGCCCACCACAGCAGCTTTATGCGCCTCGGAGCCTGGTCCGCCAAATTTGCCAGATTCAATGTACTTTTTCGCGTTATCCCAAAGCCCGCCGGCGTTTGCCATAAATAGCGCAAATATTACGCCAGTAAAGATTGCCCCGCCCAAGAAACCGCCCAGAGCATCCGGTCCAAGCACAAAGCCCACCAGCAGCGGCAAACCGACTGCTAAGAAAGTCGGCAAAACCAATGAGGAAAGTGCACCTTGGGCGGCTAAACCTACACAGCGATCGTAATCTGGCATTTCGGTTCCCGCCAAAATTCCCGGTTTTTCGCGGAATTGCCGGCGGATCTCTTCGATCATATCGAAGGCGTTATGAGTTACTGAGAGCATCAGCAGCGCGCTGAAAATTGGCGGGGCAGTGGCACCCAGTAGCACACCTGCAACCACCAGCGGTTCCCGCAAACTAATCGTGATTGCCATGCCATTAGCCTCCACTACCTCAGCATAAGCCGCGAACAGAGCCAGCACGGTCAATGCTGCCGCACTAATAGAGAAGCCTTTGGTGATTGCTTTAGCTGTGTTGCCAGCCGAATCGAGCACATCCGCCCGGGCAATAACTTCGTGGTCCATCCCAGCCATTTCGGCGATGCCGCGAGCGTTATCCACAATCGGGCCATAGGCATCTGCCGAAACAATCATGCCGCTGATGGCAAGCATCCCCACTGCCGCCACGCCAATCCCATAGACGCCTGGCAATCCGCTGGCTTGGGTGACGTTGAAGGAAATTAGCGTGGCAATAACCACGCCCAAAATGGAGGGTAAGATAGAAATTAAGCCATAACTGAAGCCCGTAATAATCGTAATGGCTGAACCAGAAGTGGATTCTTTAGCGGTTTGTTGCACGGGCTTGTGTTGGTCGTTGGTAAAATAATCGGAGGTAAACCCGATGAGCACCCCTGCCACGATGCCGACAAACGCTGACCAAAAGATTGCCATATTGACATGCCCCAAGAATACTAAAACAAGCAGCATAGCAATGTAAATGATACAGGTAATTATGGTGCCCCGGTTGAGCGCCGCGCCCGGCTTTCCACCTTCGCGCACACGCACAAATTGAATACCTAAAAGTGAAGCAAACACACCCAACGTGCACAGGATAAGCGGGATTACGGTGTATTGGTACTGCAGCGTTTCTGCAAAAGAAGCCCCTAAAAGCATTACAGCCACGGTGCTAGCTACGTAACTATCAAAAATATCGGCACCCATGCCAGCCACATCACCAACATTGTCGCCTACGTTATCTGCGACCACTGCCGGGTTGCGGGGGTCATCCTCAGGGATGCCAATTTCGACCTTGCCGACCAGGTCAGCCGCAATATCGGCGGTTTTAGTGTAAATCCCGCCGCCGGCTTTAGCTAACAAAGCCAAAGTTGAAGCACCAAAGCTGAAGCCTAAAACAGCATGTGCCTGCCCAGTCACCAAGAAGATCACGCTCATGCCAATCACAGCTAAGCCAACCATAGCTAAACCCAGCACCGAGCCGGCATAAAAAGAAATTCTAAAGGCGCTTTCCAAGCTTTGCTCCGCTGCAGTAGCCGTACGTACATTGGCTTCCACTGCCACACGCATACCCATATAGCCAGCCACAGCTGAGCAGAGTGCCCCAACCACAAAAGAAATTGCCATTTGTATGCCGTTTTTCGGATCAACGACGATGCC
>DNSH01000129.1:8394-12907 GCA_003499715.1 Candidatus Mesolinea sp.
GTCGTACCGATGTTTTCGAAATTAAAGCTAAAAATCAGAGCAATGATGACGCCGATAATCACAGCAAGAATAGCCAGGGCTGTATACAAGCGCCGCAGGTATGTATTCGCGCCACTTCTGATCCACGAGGAAACTTCCTGCGCTTTCTCACTTCCTTTATTTTGACGCATCACCCAGAAGTAAAGATATATCGCAACGCCTATCGATATCACCCCGCCAACAATTCCAATGTAAATCCAAGTTGTGTAATTCATAAGATATCAGACTCCTCTGTTCTATAAATTCAGTGAGATGTTTACTACATGCTGGCAGACCGGAACCAGCGATAATTTTCGGTGCGGAGAGTTTCTGCAGAAGGCATCGGGTAGTAGCGCAGTTTTTCTGCATTCCCGACAAAAAAGCCATTCTTGACGCAGCGGTAAGGTACCACTGGCGAATGCGTGCGGTCGACCATCTTAGTGGAAACGAATTTCGTCTTCACATCTGAGAGGCACTGCCTCAAATGGTCGATATTAGAATAAGGCAGGTTTTCAACCAAGCCCATTTCAGGGTCATTGGCTAATTCTCCTAATTGCAATTCGACAAAAGTAATCGCTGGTACGGTAATCAATGAGGTTGGGGTTTTGACGATAAGTTCATAAAAAGATACAGGATCCAGCCGGCTGACCACCAAGGGTGAAACGGGAACAATTTCCTGATAAAGGTGTAAGCCCTCCTCTGCTGGCGGCAACTGATCGGAAGATTTCAGCCCAAGCGTTCTGCCATCCTGCGTGGTAAGGTAGAGATCCATCAGCGCATCAATGTCAACATGTTCGAGTACACGGTAGACCGAAACATAGATAGAAGCTTTGGGGGAACCGTCTTCGTGAGGAACGCAGCGCTTTAGTGCCTCATCGATCCGAAAATACGGATGCCTAAAAGTTGGATCGACCTCAAAAAAAATTGCCTGCCCGCGGGACTTCTTAGCTGAACCCACAGCATAGTAAGTGCCAAATTCTTCGGGGTCGAGCATTGAGACGATTAACGCTTCGGGGAGTAATGAGAGATAGAAATGCGTGGTCATGCTTTCTCCTTCTTATGATGTAAATTGTGTCTCGCAGATAACCAAGCCAATCTGTTCGCCCTATTGTAACGCTAAACATGGGATTTGAACCAAATAAAAGCTCAATTTAAGCATACAGCCCGAGGTTTTCGGGCTGTGATTAACTTTTTTGAAGGGTCTAAGGAGTCTAATGAGTCATCAAGTACTGAATGACCTGTTCTTTTTCCTCAGGGGTAAAGGTGACACCATGATGATCGGAAAGCAATTCATTCCATTCTTCATAGGTTTTATCAAAGGAAAGCACCCACTCGAGGGTATGATGCCCATCTAACTTTTCCTCTAGAAGAGCTTCGATTTCTGCATCACTCATCTGTGTGGCACCCTCCGCTGGATAAGTGCTAGGGGCATCGCTCGCAACCGTTCCAACGGGATAGGTAGAGTCAACGCCATCAATCGGATACGTCCCGGCAGATTCTGTCCCCTGACCGATCGAAACCGCTGGGATGTTAATCGCAGTTGTAGAGGTTTCCGTCTCAGCTCCACAGGCACTCAGCAGCATTGCCACTGCTAAGAGGATTACAAAACTAAGGTTAAATTGTCTTTTCATCGTGCTCGCTTCCTTTCAATTATGTAGGCTTTCTTAATTGTGCTTTAGTTTGCGTCAATCATACCTCAGTCAGGTTTTCAGAGTTTTTTTTGTATATCAACGGAATTGCTGCCACTCCACTAAAATAATTCGCAGTAATTGATTGAGAGGTCTCCTCTTCCGAGAGATTCATTTTAGCCCAAAAGTTTGGGTGCACTGCTTGCATTCTTTCCGCCATGCCACGGGCTGCCCGCCGCATGGAGAAATGTGCATTAGAGCTGCAGCGTAAGCGTGCTAAATGGAATAACTCGCGCATATTCAGCCGGCAGAGTACCCTACGGTTGAATGCATTGGGCACCAGATAGGCTGCGACTGCGGGGTTCCAAGCAGCAAATTCCTCATAAGCCGCAGCTGCTAAGTTCATAGCTTGGCGGTAGGGCTGCTCAAAACCTGCTTCACTGATCGCTTTGGGGATAGCATATCCCAAACGGGTGGAGAGATGCTGCGCAGTTTGCGTCATCATGCGATGGCGCTTGAGCTCAAAATAGGCGCCCTGGTCAAGGACTAGATCAAAATCATAAGTGGCGTATTCCAGCTCGCGCAAGGGCACATCATAAGGTCCCATTTCTGCAAAGATTTCGTTCACCAGCCTGCTTTTTTCAGCTTCTGTCATGCGCCGCACCTGATCCAAGCAATCAACATAGCTTTGACTGCCAAAACGGTAAAGCACCGCCGCCAACACTTGTTCTTCGCCCTCCGGTTCCACCTTTAGCAGCCGGCACCAAGCCTCAGAGGAGTTAATTACTGCGGGTGTTTCTTTAGTGCTTAATCGTTCTCGAATAGACATTAATGAAGGGATTGGGTTAGCATACTTCACCAGCGTGGGTACTTCCTGCATCGCTACGGCTTTGACTTCTGCGCCAATCTCACGCACCTCTTGCAGCTCTGAGCTAAGCAGCTTGCGGATGGCATACTCTAACGCCCGCGCGTTAATGGTTACGCCCACATTTGCCAGCGAAGCAGCCGGCAGCAAGAAGCGGCACACATCTATCGCTTGGGTACGCGCACGGTTTAGCCAGGATTTTTCGCTTTCGTCTTCTTGACGAGGGGTGTTAGCTTGGCTCCAGCTGCGGATTAACTGCAGGGCTTCTGCGTATGTCTCAAAGAGCTTAGAAACAACTTCCCGATAGTGGCTTTCATAAGGGCTGCCTGCGATTTCGGGCGGCACCACGAAAGCCTCAGGATTCCACTCCTGATAACGTGTCGATTTCTCAGTATAGGAAGCTAAACGGTTAGATTCAATCGTTTCAATTGCTAATCGGGAGACATTTTCGAGCGCTAAGTGTAGAACGGCATGCTCTGCCACACTGGAATGCCCATAACCGACAATCCACTTTTCACTGAACTTGGCTGATTTTTCTGCATCAAGCTCGGCAGCAATCACATCAAAAGGCTCTGGTGAGCGTGAAGTCTTCGCAAAAGTAACGGCTATGGTTTCAGCGCTGAACTGACTGGGGCTGAGAGGGTAGATTCTGCGGGTAGGGTTCATCACTTAGCAGCCTCCTGGCAATTATTTTATCCTGCTCGATTTGGTCAATAAGCTCTTGCGCATTCGCAAATTTAATTTCCTCGCGGATAAAATGCGCAAACTCGACAGTTAACTCTTCATGATAAATATTACCAGTAAAATCCAGTAGCAGCGTTTCGATGTTAGGCTGCCCGCTTTCTTCAAAGGTGGGGCGCACACCCACACTAGTCACACCTTGATAGCGTTCGCCATTCCAGCGCACATAAGTAGCATAAACGCCATACTTCGGGAGAATCTTCTGTTCCAGTGCTAATTGGTTAGCTGTTGGGAAGCCAAGCTTTGAGCCAAGGCGTTTGCCTTCGATAACTTGGCTGCGCACAAAGTAAAGCCGCCCAAGCAGCCGCGCAGCTTGCTCCACATCGCCTCTCTCGAGCGCGGTACGGATGCGTGCAGAGGAGACTGGTTCCCCATCCAAGTTGAAAGGCGGGAATACTTCAAGCTGAATACCTCGCTCGGCACAAAGCTGCTGAATCACATCCAGGGTTCCACTACGGTTTTTACCCAAGGCAAAGTTTTCTCCTACCACCAAGCCTTCCAGGTTTATGTGGCTGGTCAGCATATCAAAAAATGCCTCTGCTGAAAGGTCGGCGGATGCTTGATTAAATGCAAGTGTGATAACTAAGTCTAACCCGGAATGCTTGAGCAGTTCTTGCTTTTCGCTTTTTGTGGTCAAGTAAAACGGACCATCAATTCCTTGAAAAAAGACACGTGGATGGGGCCAAAAAGTGAGCATGCCACTTTGAGCCCCTTGTGCCTGAGCTAAGGCTTTGAGGCGAGAGAGCAATGCCTGGTGCCCGAGATGCAGCCCATCAAAGTTACCGATGGTAATCCACATCGGCTCTGTGAGCTTTTCTGGTAAATCTTCATAAAATCTTGTCAAATCATCCTCTGTCAACACTCAAAAAAATAACCCCGCGTGCGCCAAGCCAGCTAAGGGTTATTCATTCTTCGAATGCTAATTTTACTGGAAAAAGACCTTGCGTGGCTGCCACTCATGTGCCTCGGGGTCATATTCTACCAATGCAACGAGTTCGCCTTCTTCGCTTACAGCTCTGGCGATCGTATCGGTTGGTACGTCTTCAACAGCCGGCACACGGTGACCATGCCGAACCTGATCGACCTGGTCTAAAGTCAGCTCAACAGTATACCAATCGCCCAGTGCTTCAGCAGCGGGGATGAGAAAACGGTACCAATCGCCATTGACAAAAGCTTCCTGCAAGCGGCGTAAGGACACCGCATCGCGTAAGCTAAAACGCCCATTTTTTGTACGGCGCAAGCCAACCAAGGTAGCACCACA
>DNSH01000113.1 GCA_003499715.1 Candidatus Mesolinea sp.
CCTGTTCTGAAGATCGGCCAAATTGGTCAGATGTCCGGTCTAATGGCATTGTATGGCTTGCAGCAACAGCGAGGTTTCGAATTGGGTCTTGAGTACATGTCTGGCGGCAAGCAAGATGAGCAAGGCCGCTGGATTATTGCTAACCGTCCAGTGGAAGTCATCGTAAAGGATGATGAGGGAAATGCAGAGAAAGCAGTATCGCTAGCATTGGAATTGATTGAGAGAGACGGCGTAGAGTTACTCCAAGGTCCAGTTTCCTCAGCTAGTGCTGTTGCGCTTACCAACGTAGCTCTGGAAAATAAAATCATCCTGATGATTGATCCAGCTGCTTCTTCCTACCCAACTGGTCCGAATTTCAATCCTTATGTCTTCCGTACTTCGCGCACCAACTTTGATGACACGCTGATCATTGCAAAGTATTTGGTTGAAAATGTTGGCCCTACTTTTGCCCATATCGGTATTGATAACGCCTTCGGTCGCGGTTCAGGTGAGGCGCTCAAGTATTCTGTGGAGAAATTTGGTGGTGAATTGATCGCGGATATCTACGCGCCTTTCGAAACAACGGATTTCACACCATATGTCCAGCAAGCGATGGATTCTGGTGCTGACAACTTGTTCCTGACCTGGTCTGGCACTGGTTATGTAACTCTGTTCCAGGCGCTTTCAGACATGGGCGCGTTAGAAGTCCTTACAGTCGGTACGGGATTTGGTGATAACGCTTCCTTTACTGCGGTGTTTGGCGAAGATGTACTTGGTACAGTTGGTTTGAACGTTTACCATTACACCGCTGCTGATACTGAAGTCAATGATTGGCTAGTGGAGCGCCATTTCGAGAAATACAAAAATGCTCCCGATGCTGCAATTAATGCATACCCCGATCTTTTCACAGCCGGTGGTATGGCTTCTGCGATTGCTCTAGCTACTGCTCTCGAAAAGACTGGTGGCAATACCGATCCTGAGGTGATGATCCCTGCTTTAGAAGGCTTGATGTTCGAAGGGCCCAAAGGGACCTACCACATACGTCCAGAAGATCATGTGTGCGAACAGCCGATGAACATTCTTAGGCTGGTTAACTTGAATCCCGACTTGGATGGGGATGGCATCAATGAATATCGTTTCTTCGAAAAAGTTTATGTTTCGAAATACGATGAACTTGGAATTCCATGTACGCTTGTTGGTGAATATGAATCGCGTTGCGGAGATTTGCCCCGCTTGAATCAGTGAGTTAGTGTAGTTGACTAAGTAAGGGAGGGGTCCATCCACCCCCTCCCTTCTAAAAAATATAAATTATTAAGTAATATTATATTATATTAATAGACAAACAATTTCGGTAATATCAAAAGGCTTATTTTTTATGACTGATAATGTTTTGGTTGAAGTTGAGAACCTCAGAAAAGCATTTGGCGGCCTTATAGCCGTTTACGATGTGAGTATGCAAGTGAAAGTGCATAGCATGCATGCTATTATCGGACCTAATGGTGCTGGAAAAACCACACTGTTTAATCTCATTAGTGGTGTTATGCCGCCCACAAATGGGAAGGTTTTCTTTAAAGGGCAGGATATCACCAATGTGTCCCCACAGAAACGTGCACACCTGGGTATAGGGCGGTCCTATCAGATTACCAATATTTTTCCAAACTTGACCGTCCTAGAAAATGTCCGCTTGGCAGCTCAAGCTCTGGGTAAAGATAATTTCAAGTTTTTTCAACCTGTAGAAAAATTTACTCAATACATTGAAAAAGCAGAGGAGGTTATCACGATCGTAGGCTTGGCTGGTCGGGAGTGGGTATTAGCCCGCAATCTTTCTCATGGGGAAAAACGTAAACTCGAACTTGGCATTATGATTGCCTGTGATCCAGAGCTACTCCTCTTTGATGAACCGACAGCTGGGATGTCTTCTGAACAAGTCCCAGAATTGATCGAGATTATCCACCAAGTGGTTCGTCGATATGACCGCACGGCAATTTTAGTTGAGCATCGTATGGATATGGTGATGTCTATTTCTGATGTCATTACGGTGATGAATCAAGGGAGAATCCTTGCCGAAGGTTCGCCGCACGAAATTGCCAATAACGATCAGGTTCAAGCTGCATATCTTGGCGATTTGTATGGAGAATTAGCATGAGCGAAGTCAATCATGATGACCTCTTGAATGTGGATAACATTCACACCTTTATTGGTCAATTTCATATTCTTGAAGGGGTTAGTGTACGTGTCAAGAAAGGCTCAATAACGGTTATGCTAGGCCGCAATGGCGCGGGGAAAACCACAACGCTCAAGTCAATAATCGGTCTCACTCCACCCCGTGAAGGAAAAATCATTTTTGATGGGATGGAAATTCAAGGCAAGCGACCCTACAATATCGCCAATCTTGGAATCGGTTACGTACCAGAACACCGAGCGATTTTTCGGCAGCTTAGTGTCCTTGAAAACCTGAAATTAGCTGAGCGCAAAAAAGGAGATTTCGAGCGCAGTTCTGAGTTTATCTTCAAGCTTTTTCCAGACCTAAAACGTCTTTATAAATTACCTGGTAATCATCTTTCTGGCGGACAGCAACAAATGTTAGCGGTTGCGCGGGCTTTGGTTCCCGAGAATAAGCTACTATTGATTGATGAGCCGAGTGAAGGCTTAGCGCCGATTCTTATCCAACAAATGATGGAAGCCATTGAAACTTTGAGCCACACGACCACAATTCTCCTCGTTGAACAGAATTTTATTATGGCAAGCCAACTGGCAAAACAATATGTGATTATAGATGACGGTAAGTCTGTGAGCTCCGGATCAATAAAAGACCTTGTATTGCAACCTGAAGTTATTCACCGTTATTTGGGTGCAAGCATCAAAACACGTAAAGAATTGGAGATGGAACATGGATCGGAGGAATAAGAGGATTCTCCAAACAACTCTCATTATTGTGGTGGTGTTGGGAATTATTGTCAGCCTTTATCTTTATGCAGGCCAACGCGCTTTTGTTAGCACTATCTTTTCTGGGCTTACCCTGGGCTCGCTTTTCTTCTTGGTCGCTGCCGGCCTAACACTTATCTTTGGCTTGATGGATGTGTTGAACTTTGCACACGGTTCTATGTTTATGCTGGGTGCGTATATCGGTTGGCAGTTTTATACGAATCCCACCTTTATTTTTGGCGTGGCGCCCTTGGCATTAGCCTTTGGCACAGGCGTTATGTTCATTTCTGTATTGAAGCCATATTTAATCGCTTGGAATTTGACCCCGCGCATGCAAAAACTTCTTCCAACCATTGCCTATATCCTAGCCGCCGTTGTAATTGTGTTTGCTGTGCTTGGTTTTGATATTTTAGGATTAGCTAATACTGCCATGGTCGCTATGACGACAACAACAGTAGGTAACCCTCTTGCGGAGATTTCTCCTCAGGAGCCGTTAGCAGAGTTTTGGATCCGACCAGTTCTAATGATGTTAGGTGGATTATTAATCGCCTTTGGATCTTCTAAACCCGGGGATAAAACTCAATATGCGCCAAAGGAAAATCTTGGAAAGGCAATGCTTTTGCCGGCAATTTTGTTGGTTGTAACAGTGGTAAGCATATTCATTCGCGAATCAGCACCTGTTAGCGTATTGCTAATGAATGGGAATATTCGCTTCTTGCTCTCTATTCTTGTCTCTGTTGCTTTTGGGTTCGTGTTTGGTGCTGTCATTGAAATTATTCTCATCAGGCCGCTCTACGCACGCCCCACTTTTATTATCCTGATGACATTAGGATTGAGCTATGTGATTCGTGAATTGGTGCAATTTCTTTGGGATCCGCTGACCTATCAGATGGCGCGGCCACCGCTTTTTGCTATGCCTGGGAAAGCAGCTTCCATCGGGGAATGGTTGCAAAATGGCAACTCTACGATTGATATATTGGGAGCTACCGTTCCAACTTATCGCTTGTTTATTATTGCCCTGGGCATCGTAATGTTTGCCTTGGTGACCTTGCTCATGACAAAGACACGGTTAGGTATGATTATCCGTGCAGGTGTTCAGGATCCAGAAATGGTTGAAGCAATGGGCATCAATGTGAAATCAGTTTTCACTTTGGTGTTTGCGTTAGGTGTGGCATTGGCAACGTTAGGGGGCATTGGAGCAGCACCTTTTCTCCCGGTCCAACCTTTGATGGGGGACGCTTACCAGACGCAAGGGTTAATAACTGTCGTAATTGGCGGCATGGGAAGTTATGTGGGTGCTTTTGTAGGCGCAATGATCTTAGGCATGGCGCGCGCATTTGGGGATTATTTTGCTCTAAAACTTTCACTTTCCCCGGCGATCGCAGAAGCTTCAACAGTTATTATCATGGTTATCGTTTTATTGACTAGGCCTCAGGGTCTCTTTGGGAGTAAGGAGTGATAACTCTCTATGGCAGATATCGCTTTAAAAACGAAAATTAATCAAAAATCCTGGTTTAAATCAGAGAGGGGATTTCTTATCTTTATAGCCGTTATGTTGGCATTTCCCTTTGTGTTGAATTTAATTACCGGAACAGGCCTCAATGAAGGGATCACCAAATTTTGGCAGGGGCAATTTATCATCTTCTTCATTATGGCTGTATTTGCAATGAGCTACGATCTCCTCATTGGGTATGGTGGTATTCTTTCATTTGGGCATGCGGCTTCTTTCGGGGGAGGTGCTTACACTTTTGCCCTTTTGATGAAACATTGGGCTCCAAATTTCATCAAGAACACTCCCATTGTCATAGGTAATACCGATATTACGATGATAGTTGTCTTGCTCATTGTCTTATTGGCGGTGTTCCTTGTTTCAATTTTGATTGGGTTGATGTTTGCGGTGACATCTATCCGATTAAAAGGTACTTACTTCGCCATGCTCACGTTAGCACTTTCAACAGCCTTGTATATCATTATTAAATCGACAGATTTACATCAATGGACTGGTGCAGATGAGGGCTTGCATGGCGTCCCCTTGCCGGTTTGGTTGAATCCGACCCAAAATCGACTTACCGTGTATTTAATCAGTCTCGCGTTTTTAGTGCTCTCGTACTTTTTGATGAAACGCTTTGTAAGCTCCCCAACTGGCCATATTGTCATCGCTAACCGTGAAAATGAAGATCGCATGCGCATGATTGGGTATAACCCTGTCACTTTTCGTACGATCGTCTTTGTTTTTGCTTCGATTTTTGCTGGTTTGGCGGGGGCGCTCTATTCCATTTGGAACATGAGCGCTACGCCAACCATGATGTCTGTGGTGACCACGGTGAATGCACTGATTATGGTAATTATCGGAGGGATGGGCACTCTAATTGGGCCTATCTTTGGCGCTGCAATTAGCCAAGTGATCCAACAATTCTTCTACACTTGGTTTGGGGCGCGTTGGCCCTTGGTTTTTGGTCTTCTCTTCATTTTTATCGTGATGTTTGTGCCTTACGGTATTGTGGGGACTTATCGTATGCATGCCTTCAATTTGCGGCGGTTGCGTGAACGCCTATATAAACCATTTTCGCGTAAAGATGAATCACCCGAAGAAGAAAAAACCAGTGGGTGAAGAAGGCTTTAAGTAGCATTTAAACCAAAGTACTTTCAAAACAGCGCTATTGCAGCGCTGTTTTAGGGTTCCAATCCAGAAAGTTTTAAACTAAAACAATAAAATGGGAAAACCGATACGCGTTAGAAGGATTTCGCGTAAAATTATTGCCGACTTCAAATATAAAGGTTCTCATTTATGCCATTATCATCTAATAACACACGGCGAGATCATACCTTTGGGGATCTGGATGATCCCACTATAGGTGCTGCTTATCAGCTCAAACGTCATAAAGGTGTGCATCATTATGGAAAAAAACGACCGCTCAGACCAAAGCCAGGCGAACCGGTCAGTCTTTTTGCTACCACTTCAAGCGAAATAGCTGCTCAGAGGATGACTTTGCGTTATACGCTGGATGAGTGGAGCACGATTACTGAAATCCCTTTTACGAAAACCAAATTGGTCTGGGATACTTTGAGCTGGGGTTGGCTGCAACATTGGCAAGCAAACTTACCAGCGCAGCCTGAAGGCACTTTGCTGCGTTATCAAGTATACGCACGGCAGCCAGCAGCTTCAGTGGATGCCGGAGAGGCGGTAATATGCCACGCTGATAACCAAGCAAGCAGCGCTGCAGAAGCAACGCAATATGCTATCTGGTACAACCAGGACCAGGTTCCGGAGTGGAGCCGAACAGCGCGCATCTATCAGATTTTCGTCGACCGTTTCAACCCGGGGGAGGGGAGACAATGGCTACAGACCGAAGATTTAGCCAGGCCCTTTGGGGGTACCTTGCGCGGGGTCATCGAAAAGCTCACTTACATTCACGATTTAGGGTTTAATGCTATTTGGCTCAGCCCAATATTTGCCAGCCCTTCGCATCATGGCTATGACACGAGCGATTACGAGCAGATCGAACCACGCCTGGGGATGCAAGCTGACTTCGAGGCGTTAGTTGCTAAAGCCCATCAACTGGGCATCCGCGTAATTCTGGATTTTGTGGCTAACCATGTTTCCAACCAACATCCTGCTTTCCGGGCTGCTTTGCAGTCACCTGAGAGCCCATATAAGGATTGGTTTTACTGGAATCCTTGGCCGAAGTATCGCAGCTACTTTGACGTCCCGGAGATGCCAGAGCTGCGGTTGACTTATGGAGCACCGGCACGTAAATACCTACTGGGAGTAGCCCAGAAATGGCTGCGACTGGGCATAGATGGCTACCGTTTGGATTATGCTAGCGGCCCGGAGCAGGATTTTTGGGTGGATTTCCGCCGCGCTTGCCGCGAGGTGAACCCTGAAAGCTGGACCTTTGGGGAAGTAACCCTGCCAGCTGACGCTCAGCTAAGCTTTGCCGGCGGGCTGGATGGCACTCTAGACTTTTTGACTTGCCAAGCCTTGCGCGAGACCTTTGCACTACAAACCTGGCCGCTTTCCCGCTTTTCCGGCTACCTGCAGGATAGCTTGGCTTACTTTCCACGGGATTTTAGCCGGCCGGCATTCCTGGATAACCATGATATGAACCGCTTCATTTTTGCTGCTGGCAACCACTCAGAGAGGCTCAAATTAGCCTTGACGCTGCTCTATCTGCTGCCGGGGCAGCCCTTGGTATACTTTGGCACGGAGTCCAGCCTCTCACAGCCGCGTTCGATCCACGATAAAGATTCAATCGGCTTCGACCAGGCACGATTGCCGATGAATTGGCAGGAAATTGATGCGCATCGAGACATAGCGGAGCTCCTGCGCCAGCTATCTGCATTCAGGGAACGCTATCCGCAATTGGTGGCTGCCCAATGGGAACCATGGATGGTAGATGATAAACAGGAAACAGCATTTTGGCAGATTAGCACGCCTGAGGCGAATTTATACCTGGCGTTGAATCGTTCCGAAAGCCCAAGGGTCTTAACTGTTCCCCAGATGATCTTACCAAGTGGATCGCAGATAGTGAATGAGGTCACCCAACAATATGTACAGGTCCAGGCAGAACATCTGGGGTTGCCAGCGGAAAGCGCTTTGATATTTAGCGTGAAAACTTGATTCACCCATTTGAAGAGAATAATCGGTAAAAACTCGAGTGTAATTTATAATTTAAGGCTTGAGCATGAGCCATGTTGAATAGGATTAAAGCAGCAATCTCTGACTTTCTACATATCCACCCAGAGGAAGGTGTGCCTGAGCAGGTGGCTATGTATTTCAAACACAATGTGTTTGTGAATACAATGGATTTAGCCTTTTTTATCTTTGGAGATAGCTTCGTCTCCATTGTTACCATCATCCCCGTTTTCGCGGCTACGCTCACTGACTCCCCTTTAATTATTGGATTAATTCCCGCTATTGTAAATTTTGGCTGGTTCATGCCTCAGATGTTCATGGCGAGCTATGTCTCCTCTTTAAAGAAAAAACTACCATTTACACTGCGCATGGCGGTTATTGAACGCTCGGTGTACTTCTTTTTTCCTGTGCTTGCACTGCTGGTACCTAAAATTTCCTCAAACGCAGCCCTGACGTTCTTATTGCTGTTGATCACCTTACGCGGCTTAACCAGCGGTTTGGTTGCGTTACCCTGGCAGGAGTTGCAGGCGAAGGTAATTCCAATTACTCATCGGGCACGCTTTTGGGGCATTTCACGCGTGGTGGCTCAGGTAGCTGGGGTGATCGGATCAATAATCGCGACGTTTGTCTTGAGCCGTTTACCCTATCCGCAAAATTTCGCCCTTTGTTTTACCTTTGCGATCATCGCACAATGGATTTCGTTCTCCTTTTATCGCCGAAACAAAGAACCGGAAACAGAGACAGCCCAAGAAGAAGAGAACTTGGAAAAGCCATCAATGCAAGGCAAACAGACCAAACTCGTCGATTTGGAGCTTTTCAAGAGAATCCTTAAAGAGGATCTCAACTTTCGTAAGTACTTAATTGCTCGTTCTATGATTTTCTTAGCAAACATGGGCAGTGGCTTCTTAGCCGTATATGGTATTCAACATTTTGCCCTTTCAGAAGCGCAGGCAGCCATCTTTACTGCCTTGCTGTACTTGAGCGGAATTGTCGGATACAGCATTGGTGGCGTAATGGGGGATAAACTTGGGCCCAAGCGCGTTGTGGTTATTTCGGTATTAATTTGGGCTGCAACCATGGTATTGGCTATCATTGCACCTGTGATTTGGGTGTACTACCTTGTCTTTGTACTGTTCGGATTGAACTCGGCTGGTATGGTGTTAGGGGATTCGCTCTTAGTGATGGAGTTGGGCGAGGAGAAACTGAGACCGACCTATTTGGGCTTGGCACGCAGCCTTACGGGTATTTTTGTGCTGCTTTCACCAATCCTTGCCGGCTGGCTGGTGGAAAGTTTTGATTACCGCGTGATGTTTGCTATTTCCTGTGTTCTTTCGCTCATCGCAGCCCCAATGATGAATCAGGTACATGATGTTCCCCGTACGAAATCTAAGCCAGCGAACTTATAAATTGAAAGCTAAGCAAAAAAAGAGGAGTGACAATGACATCAATATTGGAACAGGAAATCAGAGAACAGCCGGAAGTACTCCGTCGATTAATTGAAACAAGCGCTGATCAAGCCCAAGCCATCATGGATTCGGTGCGAGGGAAGTTTAACTACATTCTGATTGCAGCTCGCGGCAGTTCAGATAACGCTGCCCGTTATGCCCAATACCTCTTTCAAATCGTCAACGAAGTCCCAGTTGCTTTGGCAACGCCCTCAGTCTTCTCGCTCTATCATAAGGCTCCCAAATTGGAAGGCGCTTTAATTCTCGGGATTTCTCAGTCTGGGCAATCGCCAGATATCGTTTCCGTCCTTGAGGAAGCGAGCCGGCAAGGCCGCCCAAGCGTTGCTGTCACCAACGACACCAACTCTCCCTTAGCGCAGGCTGCTCAATTTTATCTTGACCTACAAACTGGTCAGGAAAAAGCGGTGGCTGCAACAAAAACCTACACGGCATCGCTCGTTGCAATGGCGCTGCTTTCCAACGCTCTAGAAAAGGATAAGGCAGCTTTTGCTGAGATTCAACGCCTTCCAGCACAGGTGCAGGAGGCTGTTGAGAAAACCATGCAGCAAACCAGCCGTATGGAACGCTACCGTTATATGCAGCATGGTGCTGTCATTGGGCGTGGATATAATTACAGCACGGCTTTTGAGGTAGCATTGAAGATTAAAGAACTCACTGGCATCACCACGGTGCCCTATTCATCGGCGGACTTTTTGCATGGGCCCGTGGCTTCGCTCACCTCAGGTTACCCTGTGTTCGCCATTGCTCCGCAAGGTGTGATGGCAGCAGATATGGCTGCTATTATTGCCAGAGCCAAAGCAACACAAGCAGAACTGGTGGTTATTTCCGATCTTCCAGAGTTGCTTTCCCATGCTCAGTTGCCTTTGCCTATCCCCCAGGGTGTGCCGGAGTGGCTCTCACCAATCGTTGCCGTCATCCCCGGGCAAATCTTAGCTTGGCAAATGGCGCTTTCTCGCGGTCTGGATCCCGACAAGCCCAAAGGTTTGTCTAAAGTTACGGAGACTTTCTAAATGAATATGCTCTTTGTAGACAACCAAAACCATCATGATCCTGCGCTCAACTTGGCGTTGGAAGAATACGTTGTGCGCAACATAGCAAAAGACGAGGACATTCTGCTGTTTTACATAAACGAGCCATCGATTATCATCGGCAGGCACCAAAACACCATCGAAGAGATCGCTGTAGATTACGTCGAGCAGCATGGGATTCACGTGGTACGCCGCATATCAGGGGGAGGGGCAGTCTACCATGACTTAGGCAATCTCAACTTCAGTTTCACGGTGCCAAAAGACCGCGGCGCCTTCATCGACTTCCAAAAATTTACTGAGCCCGTGGTGGAAGTGCTGCGCAGCATGGGCGTGCCGGCTGAGCTGAGCGGCCGCAATGATATTGTTGTGGAAGGGAAGAAAATCTCTGGGAATGCGCAGTATATCTCCAGCACACATATCATGAGCCATGGCACGCTGCTCTATGCCTCGGACTTAGAGGAAATTGTGCATGCACTGCGCGTGAAGCCTTCTAAAATCGAATCCAAGGGGATTAAATCGGTGCGTAGCCGAGTGGCAAATATCAGCGAGTTCCTCAGCAACCCGCCCGATATTCTGCAATTCCGTCAGCAAGTGTTGGAAGGCATTTTCATGGGAGCTAAGCCCATCCCGGAGGTTCAGCTCACACCAGCTGACTGGCAGGCGGTGGAGCAGCTAGCCCAGAGCCGCTACCGCTCCTGGGAGTGGAATTATGGCGCTTCGCCAGCCTTTAACCTCAAGCGGGAAACGCGCTACACTGGCGGCGGCATCGAAGCGCTGCTGATGGTGGAGAAGGGCAGCTTACAGTCGGTCAAGTTCTATGGCGATTTCTTCAGCCAGCGGGATGTATCCGAGCTGGAAGAGTTGCTCGCGAATTGCCCATACGAATCGCAGAGCTTAAGGCAGCGCATGGAACAAGTGGACGTCGATCAATACTTTTCCGGCTTGACAGCGCAAGAGCTGCTCGCACTGCTCTATTGAGCTTGGTCTTCAGTATCTGGCGCAGGTGTGGAAGGGTTGGTCGGCTGAGCATCGGCGGGTTTCACTTCCTCTGGGCTAAAAGGTGAGGCTAATTTGAGCGCGGCGGCTTTTTTATTTTCCTCACTGCGGCGGTCATAGCGGCGGGTGGTATCCGCACTGGCATGCCCGGCAATCGCCGAAACGGTGAGCACGTCCACCTGTGCGCTGAGTAAATCCGTAATCGCAGTGCGCCGCAAGTCGTGCGGGGTGAAGGCATCTAAGCCGGCTTGTTTTTGTCGGTTTTCGAGCAGGTAGTAAATGGCTTGGGGTGTGAGCCGACGCAAGATGACCTTGCCCGATTTCGTTACGCGCGTGAAGAGGGGGCCAATCTGCCTGCCGCGTATGTCTAACCAAGCATCGAGGGCTGAGACGGCATCCGGTTGCATGTACACTTGGCGGCGCTTACTGCCTTTGCCTAAGATGCGTAATTTGCCCTCTTTAAGGTCCACGTCTGCCAGGTTGAGGTCCACGATTTCCTGCCGGCGCAAAGCAGCGGCATACAGCACCGTGATGATGGCAGCATCGCGTACACCTAAAGTGGGGTTGTGAGCGTCTTGGAGGCAAGTTTGTGTGAGCTGGCGCAGCTCTTCCAGCTTGAGTGTGCGCCCGCGGGGGAGGGGAGCCGTCCGCAGCGATTTCACGTTCGCAGCGCGGAAATAGTCGTTATGGTCGGTGTAAAGCCCTAATTGGTAGGCTTCGGCGAGTACGCGCCGTAATGCAACAAGGTGCTTGTTTACGGTAGATTTCGCATAGCCAATATCTACCATATAAGCTGCTAAACCATTCGTATGCCCATAACGCAAAACTTCCCAAGGAAAGTCCAACGCCTCACTAATCTTACCGTCAGAGAAGATATACGCTAAGTTATTAAGGGCAGTGTGCTGTGTGCGCCGACCAGCTGGGCTGAGTGAATTGAGGTAGGCTTGCGCTGGGGATTCAGCTTCTGGGCGCTGGGGTGGGGCAGCCTGGAGATCCGGCAGGTTCAGCACAAACTTGGATTGGGGCTTAGGCATCTTTATTGCTCCGGTGAAAAACAAAATATTCTCATAAGTAATTATAACCGCTTGATGTATCCTGAGCAGGGAAGCACTAATCTAATCTTGCGCGCATTGCCAATAAGACGTCGTTGTTCTTGCTTGGTCTCCCGACCAGGCAAAACGGGTTTTGCCTAAATTTACTGCTGAGTACCGAAAAATAGAATTTAATAAAGAAGCTACAGTTGCTCTAACCCCTATCCACAATATTAATCTCACTCGAATCCAAAAAATAGCCGCAAAAAAAAGGCTTAAAAACGCGCTAGAAATACATTAGGTATACTTTTAGTCCTGCATTGTGCTCATTTTCAATTCGAACAGAAACTGCACCGCACTTGCCAAACCCTTCGTTAACCGCTTTCATCCCCTCTTATAGCTATCGAGAAGTGATATTCTCATAAGTAATGCTAATTACTCCAAAAGAGCATAATTTTCCTCCCCCATTGTGATTTTACAGGCTACCGACCAACGCCAATGACCTTGAAGCCTAGCGCGCTCAGGCGTTCGCGGTCCAAAAAGTTGCGTCCATCCACCAGCGGCACTGGCTTGATGTGCTCCCAATCCAGCTCGCGATACATGGGCCACTCGGTGACCAGCACAATCGCATCGGCATCTTCCAGCGCCTCTTCCACCTGCGTGCAATACCGCACGCCCAGGTCCGGGTACAGCCGGCGGGCATTATCTAATGCCACCGGGTCATGCGCACGCACGCTAGCACCGCGTTGCACCAGCAGCCGGGCAATATCTAATGAAGGCGCATCACGCAGGTCATCCGTATTGGGTTTGAAGCTGAAGCCCAGCAGCGCCACGCGCTTGCCCTTGAGGATCTTGAGCGCATCTTGCAGAGCATCCACCACCCACGTGCGCT
>DNSH01000017.1 GCA_003499715.1 Candidatus Mesolinea sp.
CGGTTCAGGCTTTTTGTGGGGCATAATCAAGTTCCGCAAGCGTTGGGGGGATAAAATCGGAAAAGTGCCGGATTTTTGAGTGGTTAAATCTTGCGTATTAAGACTGAGTTTATATATTATCGAATAATATCCTAAAATTCCCCCTTGTGCTTTTTCTGATTTATCTTTATAATAACAAAAATTAAGGGGCTCTTCGTTTTTTCTAGCTATCCCTTTTTGGAGAGAAGTGGCGACGAAATTATCACAGCTCAATTTTCCAGAATCTTCAACAGTTTTTCAGCACTTAGTTAAGGCTGCAAATCGCCTCCAAGGGTGCATTAAACGGGGCGGCGATATTATCTGTTCATTTGTCGGGATGGTGCTGCTTTCCCCTTTGTTCCTTTTCATTGCTCTTCGGATAAAATCCGACACACCAGGTCCAGTCATCTTTGATGGCGATCGAGTGGGCTATAAAGGGAAAGTTTTCAAGATTCATAAATTTCGCTCTATGTATCATGAATCTGAAAACGGATCGAATGCCCCGATCACACAAAATCACGATGAGCGTATTACCCCGTTTGGCAAATTTCTGCGGGATACAAAACTGAATGAGCTGCCACAACTGTGGAATGTCTTCGTAGGAGAAATGAGCTTAGTTGGCCCCCGCCCGGAACATCCTCACTTCGTCAAGGATTGGCCTGAAGATGTCCGCCAGAAGATTCTTTCGATGCGTCCAGGTATCACCAGCCCGGCTTCAATTATCTACTGCAACGAAGAAGAGCTCCTCAATGGCGATGGATATCTTGAGGATTACGTAGAAACTATTCTGCCAAATAAGCTGGAGTTGGATCAGAAGTATGTCGAGAATCACTCAATCTATAACGATCTCGTTATCCTCGTCAAAACGGTAGCTGTTCTTGTTCCTAAACTATTTAAACGCAAAGCATGATTTTTCTGAAAAGCGATTTCGCCCATCCACTTCCTAAAAACGAACTATATCAGCCGTTGGAGGACTCTCTTCGTGATGGATTGGCATAATCAAACCGTTCTCGTGACTGGAGCCGCCGGTTTTATCGGCAGCCGCCTCACCGAAACACTCGTGCAGCAAGGCGCACAGGTGCGCGCTTTTGTGCGCTATACCTCTCGCGGCGAACTTGGCTTGCTCAACTTTCTTCCGTCAGCGATTCTTTCTGAAATAGAGCTCGTCTTCGGAGATTTGCGGGATGCTGAGGCGATTGAACAAGCTGCCAAACGTGCCGACCTCATCTATCACCTGGGTGCGCTCATTTCTATTCCATACTCCTACTTGCACCCAGTCGAAGTTGTCCAAACCAATATCTTAGGGACACTTAACGTGCTGCAGGCTTGCCGTAAATTCGATTGCCGCCTTATTCACACTTCCTCCAGCGAGGTTTATGGCACCGCGCTGAAAGTGCCCATCGATGAGACCCACCCCTTGCAAGGGCAATCGCCTTACTCCGCCAGCAAGATTGGCGCAGATAAACTGGTGGAAAGTTACTACCGTTCATTTGGCGTACGCGCAGTGACCATCCGTCCTTTCAATACCTATGGCCCAGGTCAGTCCGCTCGGGCAGTTATCCCAACCATCATCACTCAAGCACTGACTAAACAAACTGTTTACTTGGGCAATTTGGATGCACTGCGCGATTTTACCTACGTGGATGATACTGTCGATGCTTTTATCAAAGCCGGCCAGACGGATGGAATTGACGGGGAGACCTTCAACTTAGGCTCCGGTTCTGAAATCAGCATTCGGGACTTGGCTGCTCACATTTTTGATCTTATCGGCACCACACCTGAAGTTGAGGTCGATGACGAGCGCATCCGCCCAGCCCTTTCTGAAGTGCAACGGCTGCTAGCCGATAACAGCAAAGCCCGCCATGTCCTAGCCTGGTCACCTCAAGTCGATTTGCGCGAAGGGCTTAGCCGCACGATTCAATGGATTCGTGAACACTTGGATTTCTACCATATTGGGCATTATGAACGCTAAAGTCAGCCTAAGGGACGCATTATCGATGCGCCCTGTTTACAAGTTGGATTCATTAAAGTTTTTCGAACATCAAGAGAAAGGGGAAACTCAATGAAAACGGTCATTTTATGTGGGGGGAAAGGCACCCGTTTGGCGCCATTCACGTATGTTTTACCCAAACCCATGATGCCCATCGGCGATAAGGCTATTTTGGAGGTGCTATTGCAGCAGTTAAGGCGGTATGGCTTTACTGAGATTGTGCTTGCAGTCGGCTACTTAGCCAGCCTGATGAAAGCCTATTTCAAAGACGG
Source organism: Candidatus Mesolinea sp. (assembly GCA_003499715.1). Taxonomy (GTDB): domain Bacteria; phylum Chloroflexota; class Anaerolineae; order Anaerolineales; family Anaerolineaceae; genus Mesolinea. The sequence continues at coordinate 2,281 of DNSH01000017.1, forward strand.
CCAGCAGTATGATCTCAACATCACCTATTCTGATGAGTTAGAACCTTTGGGCACCGCCGGCCCGCTTGCTCAAATTCCTGAACTAAACGAAACCCTTTTGGTCTGTAACGGCGACGTCCTCAGCACCTTGAATTTTCACGAATTCTATAATTTCCACAAGGAACAAGGGGGAATTTTGACTATTGCAATGCACCAACGCCAAGTTCATATTGACCTGGGAATCATAGAGCAAAACGATGGCGAGCATGTCATCACAAATTACATCGAAAAACCAAGTCTGGATTATAAAGTGAGCATGGGGTTCTATTTTCTCGAGCCACGCGCGCTGGAGTTTATCCCCCAAAACCAATACTTTGACTTCCCCGATCTGGTAAAACTGCTCCTCTCGAAAGGTGAAAGAGTGGTCGGTTATCCCTTTAAAGGCTACTGGCGCGATCTGGGCAATCGCGAAGATTACGAGCAAGCCTGCAAAGATTTTGAAATTATGCGCTCAGAATTCTTACCGGGGTCTCTGCCATGACCTGGCGCGTCCCTCTTTCGGATGTCAATCTCGATTCAGCCGAAATCGATGCCGTTGTGGCAGTGATGCGCTCAGGCTGGTTGACGATGGGTTCCATCACCCAAGCCTTTGAACAGGAGTTTGCAGCTTTCACGGGTTCAAAACATGCCTTGGCTGTCACCAATGGGACGGCCGCCTTACATTTAGCTTGCTTGGCGCTTGACCTCGGGCCAGGCGATGAGGTCATCCTGCCTTCCCTGACCTTCGTTGCCAGTGCGAATGCGATCCGCTATACCGGCGCCACGCCGGTTTTTGCAGATATCGAAAGCACTGATTGGCTGTGCCTTTCCCCAGAAGCGGTCAGGGCGGCAATAACCCCTCAAACGAAGGCAATCATGGTGGTGCACTACGCCGGCTATCCCTGCGATATGCCCACCATCCTGGAAATTGCCCGCCAGCATCACCTTGTGGTCATCGAAGATGCTGCCCATGCGGTAGGGGCTGCGCTGGAGGGGAAAGCCCTCGGCACCTGGGGCGATATTGGCTGCTTTAGCTTCTTTGGCAATAAAAACCTGACCACTGGCGAAGGCGGCATGCTGCTGACCCAAGATGACCAACTGGCAGAAAAGCTCCAGCGCCTGCGCTCGCACGGCATGACTACACTGACCTGGGACCGCGCCCGGGGGCATGCCAGCACCTACGACGTGGTTGCCCTCGGCTATAACTACCGCATTGATGACCTTCGCTCGGCTTTGGGCAGGGTGCAGCTGCAAAAAATCCCCGCTGGGAATGCCCGCCGGGAAAGCGCCGTCAGGCTCTATCGCGAGCTGCTGGCTGCCCAGACGCCCGAGGTCGC